>NZ_BAABFL010000473.1:0-56654 GCF_039540975.1 Kistimonas scapharcae | reverse complement strand
TCAGGCGGTAATGGGAACATGGGGATGAGCTTAGGCGGCAGAACGTGAAATCGCCTTATGTACCGGTTTTTGAGTACTTACGGAGCATTCGCAGTATTTTTGGAAAACGCTTTGCGTTGAGAATTAAGCAATGTTTCTTTTGATGGCTTGGGAGGTATGTTTGGTTTCTTAGGCTTTTTCTGGATCAGCCTATCAGGCTTTTTGGGCGCTGGTGGTTTGCTATTGGGTGAGGGGTTGCTAATGCCATCGTTTGCCTGAGTTGTCATGGTTGTTTCTTTTGAACTTTCGCGTGCTGGCCATTTCAGCTTTTCTGGCGTTACAGGGTTTAACTTGAGCTGGGAGTTAGGCCGCTGGGATGCTGTTCTCTGGTTTTTTTCTGTTATTACAGTGCTTTGATGTACTGGTTCATCCAACATCTTATTGGGTGCAGGATTTGATTTGAATTCAGGTTCAGCCTGATGAGTGTCTGGTTTTTGGGGCTCTTGTGCTTTTGACGTGTTTAGGTTTAATGGTTCTTTAGGTTGTTTCGTCAATACGGGTTTAAGTGTAGGTTTAGGCTTTAACGCAGGTTTAGGTGCAGGTTTAGGTTTAAGTGCTGGTTTGGGCGGATGCGTATTTTGTATTTGGGCTTCTTGGTTTTTTATATTGCTCTGATGTGTTGATTCATCCGATTTTTTTAGACGTTCAGCGTTTGCTTTGTCTGAAGGTTGATCCTGCAGAGATTCTGTTTTGGTTGTGGTCTGTGGTTTTGTATGCCTTATGAGTGTTAGTCCTTCCGGTCTTGGATTTGGAGCCGGTTTTTCAGATTTTGCTGTAGTGGTTTGCTGATCTAACGATTCAGTATTTTTCTGTTCATTTGCAGTGGCTTTGTTGGCCACATCTGCCTGCTCTGCAATTTCATTTGTATCAGATTCAAGTTTACTGAACCTTCCTGATGTTCTCCATGCCTGAGCTTTTGTTGATGATTCATCTGCTAGCTCTTTCAAAATGGAATGTGGAAGGTGAGTTGTCGCGGAGGACTCATCCTTGGATGAGTCGTGTAACTCAGGGGCGTCTGTATTGCGTTGATCTAAGGTGCCTATTACTCCAGATGCTTTAGGCAAAGGAACATTACTGGTGTCAGAGGCAGCCTGTTGATGTTTCATGGGTGGAGCAAGGTTTGGTATTTCGCTACTGTGTTGTTTGATTTCTGGGGGAGTAGCTGGAATTGCACTTGTTACTTTTACAGTGTCTTGTTGATTGCTTTGGTCAAGGTCTTTTTCTCTTTTAACATCGTAACCGTTTTTTTCTTTCAGTCTTCTTTCTATTATTTTATCCATTGCTTTAGTAAGATTTTGGTGCTCTTTGGGGGTTTGGGGTGGGATATCTATCTCAGCTTCACGCAGTGCTTTTATAATATCATTCTGTCTATCGATAACTTCATTTTTTATTTGTTCTCGGATTTCTTTTGTTGGTTTGCCACTTGCGATGGTATTTAATATTTTTTTGTCTTGTTCATAGAGTTTTCTGTTTAGGTGTTTTAATGTCTGTTTTTCAATTTCCTTGTTTAGTTTTCTTTTTTTCTTCTCGCTTACTTTTATTTTTTTGCATTTTACTTGAAGTGCATTTTGCAATTTTTGTGAAAAAAGTTCATCGATTTTGTTTCCATGTTTCTGGTGGTCTAGCCCCTCCCATCCAAAATTCGCGACGGGAATATAGGTCTTAATATTTGACGTATGGCTGGTCTCTTTAGTTGTTCGATCTTGTGAAAGAACGATGAGCTCCGCTGTAAGGAATAAGGAAGGGATATCAGGTTTACTATTTATTTCACACAGGGCTTTTCCTACTTGCTCTTTAGATATGGCTTCTACGTAGCATTCCATGAATTTATCCATGAATATTGCCATTTTTTCATGGTCAAATTGTTGTGTCTGATATTTGTCGGCAGCATAAAATGCCCAATGCTGGCATTTATCTTTATTGCCAAGGTCAAACGTTTCTAGATTGCCGAGTAGTTTTCGAAAGCCGCTCTCAGAAATGGAACCATCTTTGTCGAATAATAGATTATCCATCTCTTTCCAGTTCGCGCTGTTTTCTCGTCCCCACTTTATTCTTGGGTCAAGCGTTTTTTCTTCGTGCTGTAGGCTGGCTGTTGGTTGTTGTGTCTGAATGGATCGATCAGCTATTGGTTTTGTTGTTTTAGGGGTGTTGGTGTCTTCAGGCATTTGCCTGGAAATATCTGCAATTGTAAGTCTTGCTTTTGTTTTATCTTGTTTTTGTTGCGTTTTTGGCTTTTGAATGAGTTTTTCAAAGAATCTGACGCCGGTTTTTATTAGGCTCATGTGATTAATATCCCTGTGCGCACAATATAAAAAGTCTAGCAATTCCATATGCTGAATAATCTTTGATTTAGGCTGAACACTGAATCTGCTATTTAAATGGTTTTTTATATTCGAATTTTAAAAGTTATGGGTATGATTCGACTGCAGATTACTGCTAAAAAATGGAGCTTTTGTTCCAGATTCTGCTTTGTCTGACAACGACTTGACCTGGGGGTTATGGATTTTTGATAATTGACCGGTTTTTGAGGTCGAATTCATCATGATATGTCGAATCGGATGCGGTGCCTGCTGCATTGCACCATCTATTTCAACTGCTATTCCTGGTATGCCAAAGGGCAAGCCTGCGGGTGTACGATGCATCCAGCTGGATGAGCAGAATGCTTGCCTTCTATTTGGTAAACCTGAGCGCCCGCCGGTTTGTGGTCAATTTGCCCCTGAGGCAGCTGTGTGTGGCAAGTCGGATGGAGAGGCAATGGCGACGTTGATTGATCTTGAACAGCTGACAGCCTGAGCTGTCAGCTTTTATCAGAAGGTTACATGCCTTCTATGGTGACATTGGGGAGGTGAGCCCGCTCTACACACACATCCTCTGTTGCAGGCATGACTTCAGCAGTCCCTTTAACGACTGCTTTGCCGTGCTGGTTGATGACGTCAGTCCGGATCAGCGCCTTTTTACGGCGTTCATTTTTCTCTAGCACTTCCAGCTCTACCGTCAGGGTATCGCCCAGCTTGACCGGGCGCAGGAATTTCAGTTCCTGGCCACCATAAATACCGCCAGGGCCAGGCATCACCATGGCCAGCGCAGCGGAGATCAGGGAGCCGGTCCACATGCCGTGGGCGATACGCTCGCCGAACTGGGTACCGGCGGCAAAGGTTTCATCCAGGTGAACGGGGTTGTAGTCACCGGAGACCGTGGCGAACAACACCAGGTCTCGCTCGGTCAGTGTACGCTGGTAGGTGGCCTTATCGCCGATCTTCAGCTGGTCGTACGGGGTGTTCCGCAGGGTCTGGTTTGGCTCTGGATTCGAGCTCTGCAGAGTCATCGCCTCGGGCTCCTTGTTGCAAACGGCCATCCAGCCAGGCAATCAGTTGCTGCTGGACTTCTTTGCTATTGGTTTCGTTAAACATTTCGTGTCGGCCACCGGGGTACAGCGCCAGTTCGACGTCCTGGATGCCGGCAGTCTTCAGTTTATGACACAGCCTTTTCAGTCCTTTGCCGGCAGCACCCACAGGATCGCGATCGCCGCCCAGCACATAGAAGGGTAGACCGGAATCCAGTTTTTTCAGGGCAGAAACCGAATTGATCGACAGGAGTCCGTCAAACAGGTCAAGCCAGAGCTGGTTGGTACAGGAGAAGCCACAGAGCGGGTCACGGATGTAAGCATCCACTTCGTCTGTGTTCCTGCTGAGCCAGTCAAAATCGGTACGCGTTGGTGCAAAGGACCGGTTGTATGCGCCGAACGTCAGGGCGTTGATCAGCGGGCTGGCGCCCCGGGGACCCTGGCGAATGGCTTCAAAACGAGCCACCAGGCGACCCGCATGCAGCAGGGGGCGCGGCGCATAGTTGGAGGCCGAGAGTATACAGCCTGACAGCTGCGGACGGTAGCCAATCAGAAACGCCTGGGTGATGAAGCTGCCCATGCTATGGCCCAGCATGAACACCGGGCGGCCCTGGCTGCGTTCACGGATGAAGCTGTAGATCGTCTGGACATCGCTCAGCACACGGTCCCAGCCGCTGCTGTCTGCGTAATGGCCAATGTCGTCTGTGGAGGTTTCCGGGCCGTGGCCGCGGTGATCGTGGGCGATGACCGTGTAGCCGGCGTCGTTAAGTGTCTGTGCCAGGTGGTCGTAACGAGCCGCATATTCGCCCATGCCATGGTTGATGATGACAAATCCTTTCGGGGTATCCAGGTGCCAGTAACAGGTATTGATGGGGCGACCGTCCTGTGCCGGTAGGGCGAGAATCTGAGCCTGCATGTTGCGGTAAACCTTTTTATTGTTCAGCAATGGTTTGTATGGTTACAGCAGTTGCAAAGGAAGACAATCCCACCGCTACCCGAATCCTATCAAAAATGGTACCCTTCCGGCCGCAAAGCGGTCGGCCAAAGAGAACCGTTCAACGGACGACAACGGCATATAGTGCAACGCATGATCAGGAGCAAGACAGTATGAGTGAGAACTTCTGGAAGGATAAATATCCCGAAGGGATCCCCTCTGATATAGGCATCGAACCCTACCGTTCCATCCTCGATGTGCTGGAGGAATCCCGGCAGAAGTTCGCTCACAAGCCCGCCTTCTCCAACCTGGGCAAAACCATTACCTACGGTGAGCTGTATGAGCTGAGCGGCCGGTTTGCCGCATGGCTCCAGAATGAGACCGACCTGCACCCCGGTGACCGGATTGCCGTACAGATGCCTAACCTGATCCAGTTTCCTGTTGCCGTCTTTGGTGCGCTGCGGGCGGGACTGGTCGTTGTTAACACCAACCCGCTGTATACCGAGCGGGAAATGGAGCACCAGTTCAATGATTCTGGCGCAAAGGCACTGGTGATTCTGGCCAATATGGCCCATATGGCAGAGAAGGTGGTGCCACGTACCGGCATTCGCCATGTCGTGGTCACACAAGTCGGTGATATGTTGACACTGCCCAAACGGATACTGGTCAACAGTGTTGTGCGCTATGTGAAGAAAATGGTGCCTTCCTGGAACATTACCGGCGCACTGGGTTTCAATGAAGTTCTGTCAGCAGGCAGCCGTTACTCGGTCAAAGATCACCAAGGTGATTCACAGGATGTCGCCATCCTGCAGTATACCGGAGGCACGACCGGAGTGGCGAAGGGGGCGATGCTGACGCACCACAATATCTTGGCCAATATGATGCAGGCCAAGGTACTGATGGCCCATAACCTGGTGGATGGTCAGGAACTCATGGTGGCGCCACTGCCGCTTTACCATATTTATTCGTTCACCTTCCATTGCATGATCGGAATGATCACCGGGCAGCATAACCTGCTGATCACGAATCCCCGTGATTTGCCGGCATTCGTCAAAGAGCTCCAGAAAGTCCGCTTCTCGGTGTTCGTGGGTTTGAACACCTTGTTTGTGGGCTTGATGAAAAACCCGGATTTCCTGCAGCTGGATTTCAAGCCTCTTAAACTGACCCTTTCTGGTGGTATGGCGCTGCAGTCTGATACGGCGAACCGCTGGGAGGAAATCACCGGTTGCGAGATCAATGAAGGCTATGGGATGACTGAAGCTTCACCGGTTGTCACTGTCAACCCGCTGGGCGCCAACAAGGTGGGCACTATTGGGATGCCTCTGCCGTCTACCGAGTTGAAATTAATTGATGACAATGGGGCAGAACTGCCCATCGGTGAAATCGGCGAACTGTGTGTCCGTGGTCCCCAGGTAATGAAAGGTTACTGGGAACGTCCTGACGAAACGGCTAACACATTGACCGAGGATGGCTGGCTGAAGACCGGTGATATCGCCACTATTATGGACGACGGTTATGTGAAAATCGTTGACCGTAAGAAAGATATGATTGTGGTTTCCGGTTTTAACGTCTATCCCAATGAGCTGGAAGATGTGTTGTCGGCGCATCCCGATATTGTCCAGTGTGCCGCTATTGGTGTGCCGAACAGCAAGACCGGTGAAAGCATCAAGATGTTTGCCGTGTCGTCCAATCCGGAGCTGACCCAGGAGGCCGTCATCGCCTTTATTCGTGCCAGTGTGACTGGCTACAAGGTGCCACGTCAGATTGAATTCCGGGATGAGCTGCCGGTCACCAACGTAGGCAAGATACTGCGCCGTGAACTTCGTGACGAAGAACTGGCCAAGTTGAAACAGGCCAAGGCTGCAGAATAATCGCCACTAGAAGAAGGCCGGGACGCTTGGGCGTGCCCGGCTTTTTTTATGGTGACTTTGCCCAAAGCAATGTGTTTTTGAACTGTTTGACTGAGAACCGCGCGTGACCAGAGAAGCTTCCTTTGATTTTCGTAAAGCCGTCAATCTGTGCATGATGAAAGATCGTCACCGGTTTCGTCGGCAGTGGCGTTCTCTGCGCGGTGGCGATGACGCGAAGCGTACACGACTGCAGCAGGCCGTTGAGGCGTCCATGCAGCGTGCCGAACAGCGATGTAAGAATACGCCCAACGTCATGTATGACGATGCGCTGCCCGTCGTACAGAAAAAAGATGCTATTGCTGAACTGATTCGGGATCATCAGGTCGTCATCGTAGCCGGTGAAACCGGCTCCGGTAAAACGACGCAGCTGCCGAAAATTTGCCTGGAACTGGGTCGCGGTGTCTTTGGTACGATCGGCCATACACAGCCCCGTCGCCTGGCAGCCCGTTCTGTGGCTTCCCGCATTGCGGAAGAATTGCAGGTTGAACCGGGTTCACAGGTTGGCTACCAGGTGCGCTTTGCCGATCGAATCAGTGACCAGACCCAGATCAAGCTGATGACGGATGGTATTCTGCTGGCTGAAATCCAGAATGACCGATTTCTGAATCAGTACGATACGCTGATTATTGATGAGGCTCATGAACGCAGCCTCAATATTGATTTTCTGCTGGGCTACCTGAAGTTACTCCTGCCGAAGCGGCCTGATCTGAAATTAATCATTACGTCCGCCACCATTGATGTGGAACGTTTCTCTCGTCATTTTGATAATGCGCCGGTGATTGAGGTTTCTGGTCGGACCTATCCGGTGGAGGTCTTGTATCGTCCGCTGGAAGACCTGGATATCGACGAGGATGGCGATCAGCTGCAATACCAGGGGATTCTCTCGGCAGTCCGGGAAATCGAGGCTCTCGAGCGCAGTGGTAAAGGACGCAGGCTCGGTGATGTGCTCGTATTTCTGAGTGGGGAGCGGGAAATCCGGGAAGCGGCCAAGTGTCTGCGCGATGCCAAGCTGGCCCATACGGAAATTCTGCCACTTTACGCCCGCCTGAGTGCAGCAGAGCAGAGCCGCATTTTCCAGTCCCATAGTGGACGTCGCATTATTCTGTCGACCAATGTCGCCGAAACGTCTTTGACGGTGCCCGGTATCCACTATGTGATTGATCCGGGGTTTGCCCGGATTAGCCGTTACAGTGTGCGCTCCAAGGTGCAGCGTCTGCCGATTGAGGCGGTATCCCAAGCATCGGCGAACCAGCGTAAGGGACGTTGTGGTCGTATTGCCGACGGTATTTGTATTCGTCTTTACGATGAGCAGGATTTCCTGAATCGTCCTGAATTTACGGATGCCGAGATTCTGCGGACCAATCTTGCCGCCGTTATTCTGCAAATGCTGAAAATGGGGCTGGGCGATGTTGCCCGCTTCCCCTTTGTTGATCGGCCTGACAACAAGGCTATCAACGACGGCTTCAAGCTATTGCAGGAACTGGGTGCGGTAGACGGCAGCAATCAAATTACTCGCATTGGCCGCCAGCTAGCGGTATTGCCGATTGATCCGCGTATTGGACGCATGTTGGTGGCTGCCCATGATACCGGTGCTGTTCAGGAAGTACTGGTGATTGCCAGTGCATTGAGTATTCAGGATCCACGGGAGCGACCGGCAGAGAAAAAGCAGGCTGCGGATCAGAAGCATCGTGAGTTTTATGATGACAATTCCGATTTTCTGTCACTGCTGAATCTGTGGAAATGGTATGAAGAGCAGCGACAGGATCTGTCGCAATCCCAGCTTCGCAAGCTCTGTAAACAACAATTCCTGAGTTTTATGCGGATGCGGGAATGGCGGGATATGCATCGCCAGTTAATGCTGAGCTGCAAAGATCTCCGGTTAACTGTGAATACTGATGAAGCCAGTTATGGTGCTATTCACAAGGCGCTGCTTGCCGGTTTGTTAAGCCACCTGGGTAATCGCCATGAAGAAGCGGATTATCTTGGCGCACGGAATCGAAAATTCTGGGTATTTCCGGGTTCTGCCCTGTTCAAGCGTAAGCCGAAGTGGGTGATGGCGGCAGAGCTGGTGGAAACTTCCCGCCTCTATGCACGCAGTGTCGCCAAAGTGGAGCCGGAATGGATTGAGCCTCTGGCAGGCAGTCTGGTCAAGCGAAACTACTTTGAACCCCATTGGGAGAAAAAACGGGCGCAGGTTGTCGCTTATGAGCAGGTCACGTTATACGGCCTGGTGGTTGTGGCGCGGCGTAAGGTCAATTATGGCGCTATTGATCCCGTTATTTCCCGTGAGCTGTTTATCCGACAGGGGCTGGTGGAAGGCGGCTATGAAAGTCAGGCCGGTTTTTATGCCCACAACAACAGTCTGATTGCCGAGGTTGAGGATCTCGAAGCCAAGTCTCGACGACAGGATATCCTGGTTGATCCGGAAACCCTGTTTGCCTTTTATGATGAGCGTATTCCTGAAGGCATTTGTAACGGCAGTAGCTTTGAAAAATGGCGTAAGACCGTTGAACGGGATAATGCACAGCTGCTCTATCTCACCAAAGACTACCTGATGCAGCATGATGCCGCGCATATTACTGAAGCCCAGTATCCGGATCGGCTGAAATGGCAGGGGTTGGCGTTGCCGCTTTCATACCACTTTGCCCCTGGTGAAACCGACGACGGGGTCACTGTGTCTGTACCGGTGTCATTGTTGCCCCAGTTGCCTCGTGATCGACTGGAATGGCTGGTGCCCGGCATACTGCCCGACAAAGTCATTGCCTTGATTCGGTCATTACCCAAGCAGGTTCGCAAACACTTTGTCCCTGTGCCGGATTATGCCCGTGCGGCACTGGAGGCACTGAATCCCTGTGATGAACCACTGACGTTATTGCTGGGTGAGAAACTGTTTCGCATGACTGGTAACCGCATTCCCGAAGATGCCTGGGGTGTGAGCAAGCTGGATGATCATTTCCGGATGAACATCCGGGTGCTGGACGACGATGGAAAAATGCTGGGGCAGGGGCGTGATCTGTCCAAATTGCGTGAACAGTTTGCAGACCAGGCCCGGGAAGGATTACGGGACAAGACGGATCGTGATATGGAGCGTGAGGGGCTGACATCATGGAGCTTTGGTGATCTACCTGAAGAAATGCAGCGCCAGCGTGGTGGTTTGTTGTTTCGATCCTATCCGGGCCTGGTGGATGAGAAGGCTTCGGTTGCCCTGCGTCTGTTTGATAATCCGCAATTGGCGCAGCAGAAAACCCGTTTGGGGCTGGCTCGCCTGATTCAAATGGCATTGCCGGAACAAATGAAGTTCATGGCGAAGCAGTTGAAGCATTTCAACCGAATCACGCTGCTGGCGGTCAATGCTGTCGACAAGAACAGTCTGATGGATGATATTCAACTGGCGGTGATCAATCAGGTTTACCTTCAGGATCCAGCCGTTTGGCCGCGTGATAAGGCGTCGTTCGACAAACTGGTTGATCAGGGACGTTCGGAATTGGTGTCGGTTGCGGAAGAGATAGAGCGCATGTTGCTGGCGATCTTTGAGAAATTCAATGCAATCAGTCGTCAGTTGAAAGGGAAAATCTCGTTCCAGCTGGCGCTTTCCATGGCGGACATCAAGCAGCAGTTGAGTGGGTTGATCTACCGTGGCTTTCTGTCCCACACCCCTTGGGAATGGTTGCAGCAATATTCCCGTTACCTCACAGCGATAGAAATGCGGCTGGAGAAGCTGGTTGCTAACAGCAGCCGTGATAGGCTTGAAACAGATCGATTGCAGGGTTGGCGCGAAGCCTGGGAAGCCCGAAGAGCGGCATTGGATAAGCAGCACGTGGTTGATGAGAGCCTCTGGTTGTATCGCTGGATGCTGGAGGAATACCGTGTCTCCGTCTTTGCACAGACCCTGAAAACCCGGATGCCGGTCTCTGAGAAGCGCTTACGCAAGGTTTGGGATGAGATCGCGCAGTCTTGATACGGTTGTTTCAAAACCATGACAGCTCCTATAAGATCAAACGTCTGACTGAAAGAAAAAAAGCCTTCCGGGGCAGTGACCTGAGGACAGGACGTGACAGAGGTAGTAATCAGTGGCACCGGGCTGTATACGCCCCCTTACGCCATCAGCAATGACGAACTGGTGGCGGCTTTCAATGCCTGGGTCAGGCAATCCAATGATGACAACCGGCAGGCAATTGCTGCCGGTGAAATAGACCCCCTTCAGGAAAGTAACAGCGAATTTATCGAAAAAGCGTCCGGTATTCGCAGTCGGTATGTCGTTGATCGGGATGGAATCCTGGATCCTGAACGTCTGGCGCCCCGCATTCCCGAGCGCAGCAATTATGAACCTTCGGTGCAATGTGAAATGGCGTTGGCTGCGGCAAAATCTGCGTTGACGGATGCGGGCTTGAGTGCAACCGATCTGGATTTTGTGATTGTCGCCTGTTCCAACATGCAGCGACCTTATCCGGCCATGGCCGTAGAAATTCAGCATTACCTGGGCATTCAGGGTTTTGGGTATGACATGAATGTGGCCTGCTCATCCGCGACTTTCGGGATACAGGCTGCCGTCAATGCGATCCGTTCCGGCAGTGCGCGACGGGTATTGATGGTGAATCCGGAAATTTGTTCCGGCCACCTTAATTTCAGGGACCGTGACAGCCACTTTATTTTTGGTGATGCCTGTACGGCTGTGATTCTTGAAGACGAAAGCCTTGCCAGGTCGGAAAATCGTTATCGTGTATTAGGCACAAAACTCTGGACACAGTTTTCCAATAATATTCGCAATAACTTCGGTTTTTTAAATCGAGGGGATGAGCAGGGTATTGGTAAGCTGGATAAGTTGTTTGTTCAGAATGGCCGGAAAGTATTTAAAGAAGTCTGTCCTCAGGTGGCTCGGCATATTACCGAACATCTAGATAGCCTGAATATGCCGGTGTCTGAACTGAAACGGATGTGGTTGCACCAGGCCAATCTGAACATGAATCAGCTGGTGGCACGCCGGGTGCTGGGGCGCGATGCAGACCGTAGTGAGGCGCCGGTTATTCTTGATGAATATGCAAATACCAGCTCAGCAGGCTCTATTATCGCATTTCATAAGTATCGCGGTGATCTGGTCTCCGGCGAGCGTGGAGTGATTTGTTCCTTTGGGGCAGGCTACTCAATTGGCAGCGTTTTATTGGAAACCTGCTGATAATTAACAGCATTATATCCGATCATTGTTTAGCTGCTTATCAATATTGATAAGCAGCTTCCCTCTTTTCTGGCGTTGAGTTGCTTCTCAGTGAAGCTCAGATAGCAGCCTGACGGTTGATGTCGCTTATGGTTGTTCTTTGTAATGCGAAGGTATTGATCAAGTAAAGAAACCTAAATAAAACGTTAATATATATTTAACTCGTCTGTCACATTCAAATACCAAACTACCTCGCGAAGACAAAAAACAATAAACGTAATGCACACCGAGGAGTGTTATTAATGAAATTGAAACCGCTTGCAGCATCCGTAGCTGTTGTTGCTGCCGGTCTGGCGAGTATGGCCAGTGCTGGTGATTTTATTGAAGACAGCAGCCTGAAGATCAAATTCAGAAATGTCTACTTCAATGAAATGGGCCGGAGTGATGCAAATACCAAGGATCGCCGGGAGTGGGTGCAAGCGATTATTGCCGATTTTAAATCAGGCTATTTTGCCGATGTCATCGGTTTTGATCTGTCTGCCGGTGGTGCAATGGGGCTCGCCAACGACATGGATGGTGAGAAGAATAACTGTAAAAACTCCAACCTGCCGCTTGATGGTGGTGACAAGACGAAGTGTGACCTGAACGATATCGGAGGCATCCACCAGGCCTATGCCAAGTTCAAGTTTGGTCTGGATAACGTGGAATTTTCCGGTAACTACGGCAAGAAGAAGCGTAAGTTCAAGACCTACAGTGACTCCGGTTCACGGGCACTGCCTGCCGCGACGTTCGGTGGTGAAGGCGTTTTGAGTATTCATGATGTTGATCTTTATGCGGCCCAAATCACCGGTTTCTCGCCGCGTAACCAGAGTTATTTCAAGGATGATCTCACTAACGGCACTGAGAAGATTAATAACCTGCGAATCTATGGCCTTAAAGGCAAGCTGGCCGGGGTTAAGTTTCAGGTGGAGCAGGGGGCTTCCAAGGATTACCTCCAACAGCGTTACGCTCAGCTTGGTTATGACATCGACCTCAATGATGGCATGACGCTGGGGCTGGATGTTCGTTACGGCAAGCAGGAAGATGATGGTGATCTTTATGGCAGCCAACATGAGTCCAAATTCGTTAACCTGAATGCTGCGTTGGAAATGGGTGCGACAACGCTCTATGCCGGTTATAACAAAGTCACTGATGGTGATTGGGACACAGTCTATTTCGATGAGGATCATGGTAAGTGGAGCTCTTCCGTCTCTTTGCATGAAGATTTTGCGGATGAGGATGAGAAAACCTGGCTTGTCGGTGTGAGCTATGATTTTGCTGCCATGGGTGTCGAGGGACTTGAGATCAATACCTATTATGCTCGTGGTGAAATCGACCAGAGTGGAGTGGACGAGTCTCGCTGGGAGCGTGGCACTATCCTGACTTACAAGTTTGGTGGTGACCTCAAAGGGCTGGATCTGGCCTGGGAGAACTATACCAACCGTGGACACGGGGGTGATTCCAATACCGATGATAACCGTTTCTATGTGAACTACAGCCTTTCTGTTTTCTGACAGACTTTGTTTTCGGGGCAGTGCCTGAGCTAATGGGTGCTGCCTTGCTACCCGTGTTGTACTTGCTCTGTTTTTCCCCGCACTCCCCCGCGGGGTTTTTTATTTTAGGGTTGGTGAAAGCTTCCTTTACTCATTGTCAGCTATTGATGAAGGCGGTCATTTGACGAACCGAAATCTTCTGCCTTAACTGGATATTGATGGTGTCTCATAGAGATTTTTTTCATTTATCCCGCCTCTATCAGCGCTGCAGTGTGACCCGATAGAGTCCTTACTGACAAGGATGATCAGTAGCATGGGTAACAGAAGTCGGATATTAATCATTGATGATGATCAACAGCAACGCCAGGTGTTGAACACGATTCTTGAGTTCATGGGTTGCGAAACCGAATATGCCTCCACGCAGCGTTTCCAGGAGAGGCTTGGCCATGACCAGAACTTTAATGCCGTGGTGCTTGGCTTGCGGGGCCAGAGTGATGAAGCGCTTAAGTTTCTGAATCGTCACCATGCCGGTCTTCCCGTGATTCTCTGTGGGCAATCACGTCCCGGGCAGTTGCAGGGCAGCATGCGCCGGCAAGTGGTGGCAGAGCTTCGTCCACCGTTGACTCACAGCCAGATGCTGGAAAGTCTGCATATGTCGCAGATTTACCGCGCGCATTGCCGTCATGGCCAAATGGCTTCCGGTTATCACGATGTTCAGGTCTTCAAAAATCTGGTGGGTAGCAGCCGCCCTATTCGCCAGGTGCGTTCCCTGATGAGCCAGGTAATGAAGAAGGACGTCAATGTACTGATTACCGGGGAATCGGGCACCGGAAAAGAAGTGGTTGCCAGGAATTTGCATGAACACTCCGGGCGACAGGGGCGTCCGTTTGTACCCGTCAATTGTGGTGCTATTCCGGCTGAGTTGCTCGAAAGTGAGTTGTTTGGCCATGAGAAGGGGGCTTTCACTGGTGCCATAGCTACCCGTAAAGGCCGCTTTGAACTGGCGGATGGCGGAACATTATTCCTTGATGAAATTGGCGATATGCCTCTGAATATGCAGGTTAAGCTGCTAAGGGTATTGCAGGAGCGCTGCTTTGAAAGGGTGGGCGGATCCGCGCCGATTCATGTCAATGTCAGAATTATCGCGGCGACGCACAAAAACCTGGAAGAAATGGTCGCTTCCGGGAAGTTCCGTGATGACCTCTATTATCGCCTCAATGTGTTCCCTATTGATATGCCGGCCTTAAGGGATCGCACTGAAGATCTTCCGCTGATTCTTAATGACTTGATTACCCGTATGGAGCGGGATCAGCGAGGCTCCGTCCGGTTCAGTTCTGCAGCCATTATGTTGCTGTGTAAATATGACTGGCCTGGGAATGTCCGGGAGCTGGCGAACCTTGTGGAGCGCCTTTCTATCATCTACCCAATGGGTGTTATTGGGGTGGAAGAATTGCCAGACAAGTTCCAGAAGCTGGCAGGGCAGGAGGTCAGGGACAGCCGGGTTGCTGAGATGTTTCCCAATACAATCCAGCCGCCGGGTTCTTCCGGTCTGGATGAGTTGGCTATCCTCCCGGTCAATGGCCTGAATCTGAAAGATTTCCTGGGTCGGCTGGAGAAGAAACTGATTCGCCAGGCGCTGGATGACTGCAACAACGTCGTTGCCCGCGCAGCGGACAAGTTGCAGATCCGTCGTACCACGCTGGTGGAAAAAATGCGGAAGTATGAACTGAATCGTTATGCACAGACTGATGATTCAGAAACGTCTTAACGTTGCCAGGTTTTTTCCTGCCCGTTTTCTCTCGTCGATATTACTGCTGTTGCTGTCACTGGCAACAGCAGCCGACGAGGCGGTAGAAACCCCTTCCCTTGGTGGATACGCTGTTTTTCAGGCGCTATTTTCTTTGATACTGGTGACAGTACTGATTTTCGGTACAGCCTGGTTGCTCAAACGTTTCAATCCCGCGATGTCTCAAAGCGGCCATGGTATGAAAATCATCGGCGCGTTGTCGCTGGGCGGGCGAGATCGACTGGTATTGGTCGAAGCTGGCAGTAAACAGTTGCTGCTGGGGGTTTCGCCAGGACGTGTCATGCTGGTTGAATCATTTGACGAGCCCGTGATTGATACTGAATCTTCCGGTACTCCGGTTGAAGAAAAATTCCGCCAACTGCTTCGTCGATCCTGATAGTTCCACTTCTTTCACCATCCAATTAAACCGATAAGGCGCCTTACTGTCGCAAAGGCATAGGCTCAAGTCGTGGTTTTCTGTCTATGGTGCTGATGCTTAATGGCGGGAATCCGTCGCCTGTTTTTTGAATAGTCAAAAAAACATACTTATTTTCGATCGAATAATGGATTAGAGTCGTCGTTTCTTCGGTTGTAAAAAAATAAAAAGTTAATAAAAACAATTGGATAGGTGTTTTTTTTGGTGGTGGATTCGTTTCTGGCATAGCTATTGCAATAGTTACTTTGCCGACGCCAAGGAATGGTGTTGGCTGATATCTATCCCAATAACTAACGGACCGTAAAGGAACTATGGACGTTAAACCAGTGAGAGTCGCTGCGATAGCCAGCGGCAAAGGTGGTGTAGGGAAAACCAGTTTTTCCATTAACCTGGCCGAAGCGTTAAGCCGTGCCGGCAACCGTGTCTTGTTAATGGATGCTGATTTTAATCTTGCCAATGTGCACTTGATGCTCGGGCAGACGCCGGAGCAAACCATCGCTGATGTGATCGCGGGGCGGTGTTCCATTGAGGACACCTTCCTGCCAGGGCCTGCTGACGTCAAGGTTGTGCCCGGTGTCAGAGGGGGGGGCGATCTTGCCGGTATTGATGGAACAAGCCTGTTATCCCTGATTCAGTCCGTTGACGATATTGCCGGTGAGGTCGATATCCTGCTGTTGGACACGGCCGGCGGTTTACGCGAGCGGGATATGCGCCTGGTGGCTGCCGCATCGGATGTCATGGTGCTGGTGACACCGGACAAGGTCACCATCGCGGATACGGCGGACTATATCCGCATGTTGCGCCTGCAATATGGTGTTCAGCATTTCAATGTCGTGACCAACATGGTACGGAGTCAACGGGAAGGATCCCAGTTGATTCAGGCGCTTCAGTCGCAGATTGGCTTTGATCATGACCTTGTGATCCGCCATGCCGGCACCCTCCCGTATGATCCCGCCGTGCGTAAGGCCAGCGATCGTGCCATGACGCTTTTCCAGACCAGCCCCGATTCCAAGGTCTGTCGCGGCATGCGTTCCATTGCCGATGGCATGAATCAGCAGTCGCGCGTGTATTACCCGAGAGGCGGGATGACGTTCTTCTTCGAGAACCAGGTTCTCGCAGGGGGGTGTTAGCCATGGAAGCGTTGATTCGGGAAACCGCGGAGAAACGCGCCAGCCGGAGAACCTATGCGGAACTGGTTGATCGGCACGCACCGCTGGTCAAGCGGATTGCCCGCCACCTCTCAGCCAGGATGCCGGCAAGTGTCCAGCTCGATGACCTGGTGCAGGCGGGCATGGTCGGCTTGCTGGAGGCTGCGCGTAAGTTTGATGTCGATAAGGGGGCCAGCTTTGAAACCTTTGCCGGCATCCGGATTCGTGGCGCCATGCTGGATGAAATACGCCGTGGAGACTGGGGGCCGCGTTCAGTCTACCGTAACAGCCGGCGGGTCAGCGAAGCGATTCGTGCGGTAGAGGCCCGGTTGGGAAGAGACTCCCGAGATGCTGAAGTGGCGGCTGAGATGGATGTCTCGCTGGAAGAATACTTCAACATTCTGCAGGACTTGCGCGGCTGCCGGTTGTTCAGTTTCGAGGACATGTTTGATAGCGAGGAGTCCCGGTTGCAGCGCCGGTCGGAAAACAATGCCCCGGAAATGGATCTGCAAACGGAGAAGTTTCGCAAGGCCCTGGGTTCTGCGATTGAGACCTTGTCAGAGCGTGAGCAGCTGGTGTTGAACCTCTATTACGAAAAAGAACTCAATCTCAAGGAGATTGGCAAGGTGCTGGGGGTCAGTGAGTCGCGGGTCAGCCAGATCCACAGCCAGGCGGCATTAAGACTGAGGGCCCGGTTGCAGAGCTGGGTGTAAGTTGCCCGCTGCGGTCAGGTGGTTTCTGGGCAATGTCTTGCCGTAAGCGGTCAGGAAGACCGTGTGGTAAGCAGTCATACAAGGACGTATCGGATGCAACACATAATAAGCGTATTCAGAGGTATGGTGCTGTCTTTGGCAGTACTTTGGGGGCAGGCGGTAGCGGGTGAAGCGCCAGAGCATGTCAAGGGGGCGACAACGGTCAATACGGCACAGGCTATGCGTCTTCATGAGCTGGGCGCCATGTTTATCGACATTCGCACACGTCGGGAGTGGAACTGGGGGCATGTGGAAGGTGCACACCACCTGGGACTTAAGTCAACGTTTGCCTTGCTTTACCATGATGGCTTCATGGATCGAAAAACGCCGGTGGTGATTTATGGCAGTGGTACTCACCGGATTCGTGCGGCTTTTGCATCGTATCTGGCCGTCTTGTGGGGCTATGAGAAGGTCTTCTATTTCCGGGAAGGGTATTTTTCCTGGTTGGCGTTTGACTTGCCTGTCGTCATGCGCAGCGACAAACCGTAGTGACAAGTTGACAAGTTGACAAGTTGACAAGTTGACGGGTTGCGAACCGATTGGTTATCGCAACCCCGCAAATACATCATAACCACGTTCTGTTTTTGCAAAATCCTGCCTCTTTCTATATAAAGTCAGCTCACTATAACTGCTGGTTTTAACGCATTTGCATGACTGTCGCCACACCTAACGATCCTCTGTTGATGCTCAGGCAACTGCGTTGCATTCGGGATGATCGCGTACTGTTTTCTGAACTGGCGCTGGATCTGGCACCGGGTGAAATCGTTCAGGTGACGGGGCCGAACGGTTCTGGCAAGACCACGCTGTTGCGCATTGTGTCGGGTTTATCGCTCGATTTTGAGGGCGAGATCGTATGGTCCGGTATTGCGGTTGAGCAAAACCGGTTGGCCTACCAGCAGGATCTGTTATTTATCGGTCACCAGGTGGGAATCAAGGCGGCCTTGACGCCGGAGGAGAATCTCCGGGCTGTTATGGGGATGCATGGGCAGTTTAAGAAAGAGGATATTCATGATGCGCTCAGTAGAGTTGATCTCTATGGCTTCGAGGATGTGCCCTGCTATCAGCTGTCAGCGGGCCAGCAACGACGGGTAGCCCTGGCGCGTCTGCATCTCAGTCGGCAGCGATTATGGATACTCGATGAGCCGTTTACCGCGATTGATCGTGCTGGTGTCAAGGCGCTGGAATCGTTGTTAATCTGTCACGCCCAACGGGGTGGGATGGTGATGTTGACGACTCACCATGAATTGGGCATTCAGTATCAGGGCTTAAAACGGCTTGATCTTGCTGAGTTGCTGTCAGCTTCTGATCATCCATTCGCAGTAGAGGCCGTGTAATGATGGAATCGACAGCCCCTTCTGTTTTTCACGCGTTTTGTCAGGTTTTGGCCCGGGATCTCAGGCTGCATTTCCGTCAGCGTGGCGACCTGATGAATCCGCTGGTGTTTTTTATCCTGGTGGCCAGCCTGTTTCCGTTAGGGGTTGGGCCAGAATCCAAAATGCTGACCCAGATTGGCAGCGGTATCATTTGGGTGGCCGCCCTGTTGGCGACACTGTTGTCCTTGGATAGCCTGTTTCGGTCTGATTTTGATGATGGTTCGCTTGAGCAGATCATGCTCAGCCCACAACCGCTCTATGTGCTGGTGATGGCGAAAGTGCTGGCTCATTGGTTGGTAAGTGGTTTGTTACTGGTGATCCTGTCACCGGTGCTGGCCGTGATGTTTCATTTGCCCACATCTGCCTTTCCTGCGCTGCTCGCGACCTTGATGCTGGGTACGCCGCTGTTGAGCCTGTTGGGGGCGATTGGTTCCGCTTTGACGGTCGGTTTAAAAAAGGGAGGCGTATTGATGTCGCTACTGATTTTGCCGCTCTATATCCCGGTGTTGATCCTGGGAACGGGCTGTATTGATGCGGCTGTGAATGGGCTGGCCTGGAGCGGCTACCTGCTCTGGCTGGGCGCCATGCTCATGTTGGGGGTGACGTTTGCGCCCTTCGCCATCAGTGCGGGATTACGGATCAGTATCAGTGGTTGAGTGAGTAAATGGCGCAGTCATGGTAGTATTGCGCCAGATCAACGAAGCGCCATGAGGGGAACGGTTTATGTGGTATTTACGGTAAATACCCATAATATGGCGCGACAGAACAGAAAGTTACTATAAGTATGCGCTGGACATTTTTTCACAAGTTTGCCTCACCCAAGTGGTTCTATGATATCAGTGGCCGGTTTTTGCCGTGGATCGGCTTGCTGGCGTCTGCGCTGATCCTGACGGGTGTTGGCTGGGGGCTATTCTGGACGCCGCCGGATTACCTGCAGGGTAACAGTTACCGCATCATCTTTATTCATGTGCCGTCTGCTTCACTGGCGATGTCGGTGTATGCCGGGATGGCAATCATTGCCGGTATTGGCTTTATCTGGAAAATCAAGCTGGCGGATATGGCGGTAAAATGCCTTGCACCTATTGGGGCGTCCTTTTGTGCGCTGGCGCTGCTCACCGGGGCGATCTGGGGGAAGCCTACGTGGGGTACATGGTGGGTATGGGATGCCCGCCTGACTTCAGTTTTGATCCTGATGTTTCTCTATCTTGGGTTGATCGCGTTGCGTGAAGCCATGAACAGTCAGGATTCTGCTGCTCGCGCCTGTGCTGTTCTCTCTCTTGTTGGTCTGGTGAATCTTCCGATCATCAAGTATTCCGTGGAATGGTGGAATACGTTGCATCAGGGACCATCCATAAAGGTCACCGGTGAAACTACTATGGCGCCGGAAATGTTGACACCCTTGCTCATTTCCATTGCCGGTTTTTACCTTTTCTGCCTGTTCGTATTTCTGCTGCGACTGCGTGCCGAAATACTGGAGCGGGAACAACGAACGCGCTGGGTTAAACAGCTGCTGGCGTCGTGAAAGACATCGGTATGAATTCGAATACAAGACTAAGACGGGCATAGAAGGACGATAGATGTATTTTGAAACGTTTGACAGCCTGGTTCAAATGGGGGGACACGGTCCTTACGTCTGGACATGTTATCTGATCGCGCTGCTGGTGGTGGGTTACAACCTGGTCAGCCCGTTGCGCGCACGTAAGCGGGCGATGGACGCCATCCGTCGCCGTATCCGTCGGGAGGAGAGGGCATGAAAGCGATTCGTAAACAACGCCTTTTTCTGCTGCTTTTCATTCTCGTCGGTGCTGGTATTGCTGTGGGGCTGGTGTTGATGGCCCTGCAGAAGAATATCAATCTGTATTATTCCCCGGCCCAGATAATTGGAAAGGAAGCCCCCATTGACGTGCAGATCCGTGGTGGTGGCCTGGTGGTGGCCGGTTCAGTGGTTCGTGACCCGGAAAGTCTGGATGTCGCCTTTGATATTACCGATGGTGCTGGAACAGTGACGGTAAAATATACCGGTATCCTGCCGGACCTGTTTGCGGAAGGTCAGGGTATTGTGGGTACCGGTAAACTTGGCAGTGACGGCGTTTTTTATGCGGATGAGGTGCTGGCCAAGCATGATTCCACCTACATGCCGCCGGAAGTTCAGGATGCGATAGACAAAGCGCACGGGCAGCCCGAAAAAACCGTGACTTACAGGGAGTCCGGCGCATGATTCCAGAACTGGGGCAGTTGTCGTTAATTATCGCGCTATGCTTTGCCGTTATCCTCTCCGTTGTACCGCTTGTGGGCACTTATACGGGGCATCGAACCTGGCAGGCGTTGGCCAAACCCCTGAGCTGGGGACAGTTCTTTTTCCTGCTGGTTGCCTTCCTGATTCTGGTTGAAGCCTTTGTGGCGGATGATTTCACCGTGGCTTATGTGGCGCGGAATTCGAACACCCTGCTGCCATTGCCCTTTAAAGTCAGTGCGGTCTGGGGTGCGCATGAGGGTTCACTCCTGCTATGGGCGCTGATACTGGCCGGCTGGATGTTTGCGGTGAGCATTTTCTCCCGCTCCCTGCCAACGATCATGCTGGCGCGGGTATTGTCTGTCATGGGAATGGTCAGCGTCGGTTTCCTGCTGTTCATGATTGTCACCTCCAACCCGTTTGAGCGGCTGCTGTTGTATCCGCCGGCTGATGGCGCCGACTTGAATCCGCTGCTACAGGATTTCGGCCTGATCATTCATCCGCCGATGCTGTATATGGGTTACGTCGGTTTCTCCGTGGTGTTTGCCTTTGCCATTGCGTCCCTGCTGGGCGGGAAGCTGGATGCAGCCTGGGCCCGCTGGAGCCGGCCCTGGACTATTATTGCCTGGGTCTTTTTAACACTCGGTATTTCTCTTGGCAGTTGGTGGGCATACTACGAACTTGGCTGGGGTGGCTGGTGGTTCTGGGACCCTGTTGAAAATGCCTCCTTCATGCCATGGTTAGCAGGTACTGCGTTGATTCATTCGCTGGCCGTGTCTGAAAAGCGGGGCATGTTTAAAAGCTGGACAGTGTTGTTGGCGATTCTGACCTTTTCCCTGAGTCTGCTGGGTACGTTTCTGGTGCGCTCCGGGGTATTGACCTCGGTCCATGCGTTTGCCACGGATCCGGCACGCGGCAGCTTTATCCTGATGTTCCTGTTGCTGGTGGTCGGTGGTTCCCTGACGTTGTATGCACTGCGTGCACCTGTCGTCAAAAGTCGCGCCGGTTTCGGACTGCTGTCCATGGAAACCTTCCTGCTGCTGAATAATATTCTGCTTGTGACCAGTTGTGCGATGGTATTGCTGGGAACGCTGTTCCCCTTGATCTTTGACGCACTGGGTCTGGGTAAAATATCGGTAGGACCTCCCTATTTTAATACCCTGTTTGTGCCGCTGACGTTCCTCATCGCATTGACGATGGGCATTGGTATCCTTTCCCGCTGGAAGGACACCGAAGGTAGCTGGCTGATCAGTCAGCTGCGCTGGGTGTTGCTGGCGTCAATAGTGCTTGGTCTGGCTATTAGCCTGTTTCAAGGGACAAGCTTCGAGCTGGCCGTAGCGCTATCCATGATACTGGTTTGCTGGATTGTGCTGACCGCTATCAAGGACATCCTGAACCGTTGTCGTAACAAGCCTTCATTGATCGCAGGTTTGCAGTCAATACGACGCAGTGTCTGGGGCATGCATCTGGTGCATATTGGTCTTGCGGTGTCCATGGTGGGTGTTGCCATGGTGTCGTTTTACAGTGGCGAGCGGGATCTGCGCATGGCACCAGGGCAGACCGTAGAACTGGCGGGTTATACCTTCCGGTTTGATGGAGTCGAACGACGTCGAGGGCCGAATTACCTGTCTGACTACGGTACTTTACAGGTTATCCGTGATGGACGTGTGCTGACGACTCTTCACCCTGAAAAGCGTCTTTACCAGGTGCAGGGTAGTGTCATGAGCGAAGCGGGCATTGATGCCGGCTTGACCCGGGATCTTTATATTGCGCTGGGTGACTCCCTGGAAGAGGGGGCCTGGGCTGTTCGCATACAGGTAAAAGCGTTTGTTCGCTGGATCTGGCTGGGTTCATTGTTCATGGCATTGGGGGGCTGCCTGGCTGCGCTTGATCGCCGTTATCGGGTGAAGGCGCGTCAGCGGGTTATGGCTCCGGGAGCACAGGCCGGTGATGGCTTGTCAGCTGCGGTATGAGGGTGTTATGCAGCGACTGAAATTGTTTTTACCGCTGGCAGTCTTTGTACTGCTGGCTGGTTTCCTGTTTGTTGGTCTCTTTCTGGACAAGGAAAATCTGCCGTCCCCTTTGCTGGATGAACCGTTTCCGGCATTCAGCCTGGTGACATTGAAAGGTCCCGACAAACCAGTGACTGAGCAGGCTCTCAAGGGGGAGATTGCACTGGTCAATGTCTGGGCGACATGGTGTATTTCCTGCCGTGCCGAGCATCCCTGGCTGCTGAAGATTGCGGATCAGGGTATTCCGGTCTACGGGGTGAATTACAAGGATAATCCTGAAGATGCCCGTCGCTGGTTGAAAGAGCTGGGCGACCCTTACCGCTTCAGTGTGATGGATGAAAAGGGGCGTCTCGGACTTGATCTTGGTGTCTATGGCGCGCCGGAAACCTATTTGATTGATGCCCGTGGCGTGATCCGCTACAAACATGTTGGCGTCGTCGATGGTCGGGTCTGGCAGGATATCCTGAAACCTCGGGTTGAAATGCTGAGAGAGGAGGAGGCTGGGCAATGAATATATCGGTTTTTATCCGGCGTTCAGTCATCGCTTTCTGTTTGCTGCTCCCACTGGGCGCAAGCGCCTCCATTGATACCTGGGAGTTTGACGATCAAGCCCAGTTCGACCGTTACAAGATGCTGACGGAAGAGCTACGCTGCCCCAAATGTCAAAATCAGAATATCGCGGATTCCAATGCCCCGATCGCCAATGACCTGCGGGCAGAAGTCTATCGGATGTTACAGACCGGTCAGAATGACGAGCAGATTGTCGATTTCATGCTGGACCGTTACGGTGATTTTGTCCTCTACAAACCACGCCTTTCTGCAGGCACGTTGTTGCTGTGGTTCGGCCCGCTATTGTTCCTGGTGGCGGGTGGTGTGACCTTGTTTGTGATTATCCGCCGAAATCGCCTGGCAAGCCCGCAGGCTGATCATCTGACGGCGGCAGAAAAAGACCGGCTGAAGCAGTTACTGGAAGGACGGGAGTCATCATGACGGTATTTTGGGGACTGGTCGTTACACTGCTGCTGTTGGCGGCGTGCTTTATTCTCGTACCGTTACTGATCTGGCGTAAACGCCCGCCCGTAGATGAGCTTCAAAGTCGTGAAGAGGCCAACCTGGGATTATACCGCGAACGTTTGAGTGAACTGGATGAACAGCTGCAGCGTGGTGATATTGATACGCAGCGTTTTGAACAGCTAAAACAGGAAGCTGAAACAACGTTGCTGGGTGATGTGGATGACGTTGTGGAATCAGTACAACTGTCAAGCAAAGCAGGTTGGGCCATGCCATTGGCCTTGTGCCTGTCTATGGCGGTGGTATCGGTGATGCTGTATTTGCGCTGGGGGGCCAGTGATGAACTGAGTTTGGCGACAGCGCTTAATCAGCCATCACCGGAGCAATCAATAGAGCAGCTGACGGGCAAACTGGAACGGGTGCTGGATCGTCAGCCTGATAATTACCAGGGTTATTACCTGCTGGGACGCTCCTACATGACCATGGGACGCTTCCAGGATGCGGTCGATGCTTTTGCGCGCGTTGTGAAATTGGTGGGAGATGACCCGGAACCCTTGTCGCAGTTCGCCCAGGCACTGTTTCTGGCCCAGAATAGTCGGGTAACGCCACAGGTTGAGGATCTGGTCGATCGTACGCTGACTGTGCAGCCGGATAATGTCACGGCGCTTGGTTTGAAAGGTATTATATCCTTTGAGAATAAGCAGTATCGCAATGCCATCAAGGCTTGGGAATCGTTACTGGCGGTGACTCAGGATCCTCAATCCCGGGCTGCCTTAACATCCGGTATAGCCCAGGCGCGTGTCATGCTAGGTGGTGCGCCGGAGGAGCCGGCCAGGCCGGAAGATCAATCGCCTGTATCAGGATTGGAAGTGCGTGTTGTTCTCTCGGATCAATTGAAAGCACTGCCACCCACAACACGGGTATTCATTTTTGCACGGGCTACTGACGGGCCGCCCATGCCGCTGGCGGTTGCGCCGGTCACCGTGGGTGAACTGCCAAAGACGGTTCTGTTGAATGATGCCATGGCCATGATGCCGGAATTGAAGCTGTCCGGTTTTGATAAGGTGGATGTCGTGGCCAGAATTTCTAAAAGTGGTGATGTGCGTAACGCTGACTATGAAGCCCTGGTCAAAGGTGTTGAGGTCTCTTCACGTAAAACGGTTGAGCTGGAGATTGATGGCGGCGCCGGTTGAGGTCAGAATGCCCTGATATTTCTACGACGCTTCAGGAATTGAGAGTGAAGATTCTGGTCATTGGTCCCTCCTGGGTTGGCGACATGGTGATGTCGCAGAGTCTCTATCGCACACTCAAAGCCCGCCATCCAGACGCCATCATTGATGTGATGGCGCCGTCATGGTGCCGCCCTCTGCTTGACTGTATGCCGGAAGTGGATGAGGCAATTGCCATGCCGTTGGGGCATGGCAAGCTGGAGCTTGGTGTACGACGAAAGCTGGGACTATCCCTGAAATCCAGACATTATGATCAAGCGATCGTTTTGCCCGGTTCACTAAAATCTGCACTGGTACCGTGGTTTGCCGGCATTCCAAAACGTACTGGGTGGCGTGGCGAGATGCGCTACGGATTGTTGAATGATATCCGTATGCTGGATGCACAGGCATTCCCGTTGATGGTGCAGCGATATGTGGCGTTGGCATTTGATAAGCTGGCGATGACATCATCACAGGCGATTCCTGAACCTTTATTAAAGCCTCGGCTGGTTGTCGATCCTGCAAATGTACGACAGACGTTGCAATCCTTTTCCTTGAATATGGCGCTGCCCACGTTGGCACTTTGTCCAGGTGCAGAGTTTGGCCCCGCAAAGTGTTGGCCTGACTATCATTATGTCAAAGTGGCTGAATCCATGATTGCTCAAGGCTGGCAGGTATTCCTGTTTGGTTCTGACAATGACAGGCCGGTCGGCGACGCCATTGTAGGGGCAATTGCACCTTTGCATCGAGATGGATGCGTTAATCTTGCAGGCAAAACATCTCTGGGGCAGGCTGTAGAAATCCTCTCGCAATGCAGTGCGGCCATCAGTAATGATTCAGGACTCATGCATGTTGCGGCAGCTGTTGGGTTGCCGTTGGTAGCACTCTATGGCCCCTCCAGTCCTGACTTTACCCCACCGTTGAGTGATCAAGCCAAGGTACTCCGGTTAATTACGGGGTATCTGAAAATCCGCAAAGGGGATAGTGAGCAGGGGTATCATCAGAGCCTGATTGATATTTCCCCTGAAATGTCAATAGAAGCACTGCAGGACGTGCTGGGCTCCAAGCAAACCAGTCAGCATGAAATCGTTGTTTGATCATGCAGGCCGAGCGCATTTAGCCTGAAAAGGAATCCGTTTGAGAGAGGGTTGACAGTATTCCTGTCAACCCTGTTAGTAGCCGCAGTTGCAATTCCCAAGCCTAACCTGTTCTAATAACTTTTGTGGTTAAACTACACAGAATGTGTGCATTTGGCATTACAGCCTGTAGTACCCGTTACTGGATGCAGCCTCCAGCAGTGACCAAACGGCGGCCGCAATCCGGTGTTCCTGGCGTCAAGGATAGGCGCTGACAGCCGTTGCCAGGCAAATGACACAAGAGTGCGACAACAGCCCTGAGCCAGATAGACCCAACGCTGTCTCAGAACAGGATTTCAGGACTCCATGCGTCTTAAATGTATCAAATTGTCCGGGTTCAAGTCGTTTGTAGACCCGACCACCGTATATTTTCCCAGCAACATGTGTGGCGTTGTCGGCCCCAATGGTTGCGGAAAGTCCAATATTATTGATGCCGTCCGCTGGGTGATGGGGGAGTCCTCCGCCAAGAACCTGCGGGGCGACTCCATGACCGATGTTATCTTCAAGGGCTCCAACAGCCGGAAGCCCGCCAGCTACGCCCATGTGGAGCTGGTGTTTGATAACAACGAAGGTCGGATCACCGGCGAATATGCCGCTTACAGTGAAATCTCCGTCAAGCGTAAGCTCACCAGTGATGCTCAGAACACCTACTTCCTCAACGGCAACAAGTGTCGGCGGAAAGATATTATGGATATCTTTCTTGGCACCGGTCTGGGGCCGAGAAGTTACGCCATTATCAGTCAGGGCATCATCTCCAACCTGATTGAATCCAAGCCTGAAGAGCTGCGGGTATTCATTGAGGAAGCGGCGGGTATTTCCCGTTATAAAGAGCGTCGTCGTGAAACAGAAAACCGGTTGCGGCGAACCAATGAGAACCTGGAACGCCTCACGGACCTGCGTGAAGAACTCGAACGGCAGTTATCGCATTTAAAACGTCAGGCCGAAGCCGCAGAGAAGTATAAGCAGTACAAACAGGAAGAACGGTTAAAGCGCGCCCAGCTGCATGCCCTGCGCTGGCAGGGTGTCGACAGTGGTGCGAAGTCCCAGGAAAGTGCCATTCGGGAATTTGAGATTCGACTGGAAGCGGCGATTGCCAAGCAGCGTTCCAGCGATACAGACATTGAAAAACTTCGCCAGAGCCAGACGGAATATGCGGACAGCTTCAACAAGGTGCAGAGCCGTTACTACAGCACTGGTAATGAGATTACCAAGCTCGAGCAGACCATTGCCCACCGCCGGGAGCGTGCTGATCAGTTAAGTCGAGATCTTCAGGAAGCCGAAGCTGCCTGGCGGGAAAACCGGGAAAACCTGGAGTCGGATCAGCTCAAGCTTGAGCAGCTGGAAGAGGAAGTGCTGTCCATTGAGCCCGAGCTGGAATTGAGCCTTGCCGGTGAAGAAGAGCATGCCATGGCGCTGATGGAGGCGGAAGAATCCATGCAGACCTGGCAGCACGCCTGGGATGAGTTTAACCATTCTGCCAGTGAGTCGCGCCGTGAGGCCGAAATAGAACAGTCCAAAATTCAGCACCTGGAGCAGGTGTTGGATCGTCTGGAAGAGCGTCTCAGAAAACATCAGGAAGAGATGTCCGGGCTTCAGGCTGAGCCTGTTGAAGAAGAGATTGAGCTGCTAACCGAACAGCTAACTGAGCTGGAATTACAGATTGAGACGTTGCAGCACACTCAGGAAGAAACGGGCGAGCAGATTCATACAGTCAGACAGGCGATAGCCGATGCTACCCAGCAGAAAGATGACTGTAGTCGTCGTCTAAATGAAGCACGCGGTCGGTTTGCCTCCTTGCAGGCCCTTCAACAGGCCGCTCTGGGGCACAGCGATGGCGGTATTGAATGGCTGGCTGGGCAGGGGCTGGCAGAAATGCCCCGTCTCGGTCAGCAGATCAAGGTGAAACCAGGCTGGGAAACGGCTGTTGAAACCGTGCTGGGCGATTATCTTCAGGCTGTCTGTGTCGATGATGTGGATACGGTTGCAACGGTGCTGGATTCCATGGTGGAAGCCAACCTGACGTTTCTTGCCGCCAATACCGTAGGGTTGTCCAGTGGGCAAAGGATGGATAAGGCGACAGCTCTGATCGATTGTGTTGAGGGGGTGGAAGCGGCGGAAACGTTGCTTCATGGGGTTTACGGTGCCACTACGCTAGACGAAGCTCTGGCCCTGCGACCCAAACTGGCGTCTGGTGAGTCCGTGGTGACACAGGACGGCGTCTGGCTTGGTTCCAACTGGTTACGTGTGATACGCGACAATGATACCGGAACAGGGATATTAGCGCGTCAACAGGAAATTGAATCACTGGAGCTTGAGCTGGCTGAACTGGATGACCAGGAACAGACACTGGCAGAATCCCTGACGGAAAGCCGTGAGCGTCTGGAGCAGTTGGAGCAGGCGCGTGAAGATGGCCAGCGTCAGCTTTCTACATTGAATCGTCAGGAAAGCGAGCTGCAGTCAGATCTGACCGCCCGCAAGGTGAGAGTTGAACAGCTGTTAACCCGTTACAGCCGGCTGCAGGAAGAGATTTCCGAAATCGAAGAGCAGCGGGCGCTGGAGCAGGAAGCCATGGGGGAATCCCGCCTGCGTCTTCAGGAAGCACTGGATTGTATGGAGGGGGATGCTGAGCGTCGTGAGACACTGCTTTCCCGTCGGGATGAGATTCGATCTGACCTGGATCGTATTCGCCAGACCGCCCGGCACAGCAAGGATATGGCCCATCAGCTGGAGTTGCGTAAACAATCGTTGACGGCCCAGATTGATTCCACTCGGCAGGCGGTTGAGCGGCTGAAAATTCAAGGTGAGCGGCTGGATGAACGTCTTGGACAGCTCCGTGAAAATCTCGCCCAGAGCGATGATCCGGTTGAAGACCTGCAGATCGAGTTGGAAGAGCTGCTGGCGCAGCGGGTCGAAGTCGAAGAAGAAATGATGGAAGCCCGTCGCCTCCTGGAAGACGTTGAGCACCAGATGCGCGACTACGAGAAAAATCGGGGGGAGGCAGAACACGAAGCGCAGTTGTTACGTGATCGCCTCGAAAAACTGCGGATGGACTGGCAGGCGTTGCAGGTACGGCGTACGACATTGCAGGAGCAGCTGGAAGAAGACCAGTTCGACCTGGAAACCGTACTGGCGAATATGCCGGATGAGGCCACAGAGACTGCCTGGGAAGAAGCACTTGAGCGTCTGGAAACCCGTATTCAGCGGCTGGGGGCCATCAACCTGGCGGCGATTGAAGAGTATGAGCAACAGTCTGAGCGTAAACGTTACCTGGATGCCCAGAATGACGACTTGGCTGAAGCCATTGCAACGCTCGAAGGCGCGATCAGAAAGATTGATAAAGAGACCCGCAATCGCTTTCAGCACACGTTCGAGCGCGTCAACAGCGGTCTGCAGGAACTGTTTCCCAAGGTTTTCGGTGGGGGACGTGCGTACCTGGAGCTGACCGGTGATGACTTGCTCAATACGGGGGTTGCCATCATGGCGCAGCCACCGGGCAAGAAGAACAGTACGATTCACCTGCTTTCCGGTGGTGAAAAAGCGTTGACGGCGATTGCACTGGTATTCGCCATTTTCCAGTTGAACCCATCGCCTTTCTGTATGCTGGATGAGGTCGACGCGCCTCTGGACGATGCCAACGTCGGTCGCTATGCACGGATGGTGACGGAAATGTCGGAAAAGGTGCAGTTCATTTATATCAGTCACAACAAGATTGCGATGGAAGCGGCAAACCAGTTGATCGGTGTGACCATGCATGAGCCCGGCGTATCCCGACCGGTTTCGGTGGATATCGAACAGGCGGCGGTGCTGGCCGCAGTGTAAGCATGTAAGAAAAGTGCAAAAGGGGTCGATATGGCCCCGCTTTTTTGCCAGACTGGAAAAGACGACGCATAGTGGTTGTTTTATGTGGTTTTATGCGGTTTTGCGATATTGTGATTGACAACCGATTGCGTTTAAATTCTGCTATTCCACCGGTGACTGCATGGGATGCGTAAGTTGAGCGTGAAAATGAACAGTCCCAGGCAATGGAACGCAATTTACAGGGTTAACGGGTAACCAAAGGCATGAGTTTTCGTGACTGGCTGATCATTCTTGGCGTATTGGCTGTCGTACTGATTATAGCAGACGGCTTTCGTCGTGTATGGCTTCACCGCCGTCGAGCCAATGAGCTGAATTTCGGGCTTGAAGAGATCAAGTGGCAGGATGATGAATATAGCAGTGAGTTGCCGAATGGCGGCGCCCGACCTGCCCACCATGGCGAGCCGGATAGCCGAGAGAATCCCACAGCGTCTGACGTCCTGCAAGATACACGTGTAGAGCCGTTTATATCCGATTTTTCTGAGCTCGCTCCCCGCAAGGTTGTCGAGGATATTCCTGTTGAACGACCGGTGGATCTGTCTCATGAGGATGATGGGATAGCGTCCGAGGTTCGAGTTGTACGCGCAGAGCTGCCTGCTGAAGAGCAAACTAATAAAGAGAAAGGCCAGCAGAGTCTTGATCTTGATCAGCCTGTTCCCGTATTGATGGATGTTGATGACCGGTGCCTAGACGTTAATGAGCCGCCTGACGTGGTGGCAGTGAAGGATAATCCTTCACCAAAGCAGACGGCTGAAGCGTTTTCTGCACTGGATCCTGAACCCATAGACCCAGATATCTCGGATTCACACCATGGCGCGTTGAGGCAGGTTGAAGAGGTCTTGATCATCAACCTGATGGCGCGGAAGGGAGAAACCTTTGCAGGCAGTGATCTGTTTACGCTGTTCATGTCAGAAGGGTTGCGTTTTGGGGATATGAATATCTTCCACCGGCACATACAGGCGGATGGTCGTGGCGATATCCTGTTCAGTGTGGCAAACGGTGTTGAACCCGGAACCTTCAATCTGAAAACGATGGAAGAGGACTCAACAACGGCGCTGAGTTTCTTTATGGGATTACCCGGACCTGACGGGTCGGAATCCATGCAGGCGTTCCGTATTATGGTGGAGGCGGTTTACCATATTGCTGAAGAACTGGGTGGTGTGCTGAAGGATGAACGCCACAGTGTGTTGACGCAACAGACACTGGAGCACTACCGTCAGCGTATCAGCGATTTCGAGCGTCGCAGGATGACACATCGGCGAAATAACAGGGCCAGGGTCTGAATCGCGACGGCATTCAAAACAGCGCGCTCACTTGGCGCTGTTTGTAAGACGAGTTTATCTGGCCATATCCTTACAGGTATGGCCAGTTTTATTTGAAGTTCCCGGATAGTTTCATGTCGATAGAAGAAGTCAGCCAGCAGCTTGAGGCGTTACGCACAACCATAAACCAGCATAACTACCGTTATTATGTGCTGGATGATCCTTCTGTACCTGACAGTGAATACGATCGCTTGATGCAGAAGCTTAAGGCGCTTGAATCTCAGTACCCAGAACTGGTCACTGCAGATTCACCTACCCAGCGGGTGGGGGCTAAGCCTCTGGCAAAGTTTGGTCAGGTTCGACATGATGTCCCCATGCTTTCACTCGATAATGCTTTTAGTCAAGAAGATTTGCAGGATTTTGATCGACGTGTTCATGATCGACTTAACTCCGTTGCTGCCATTGAATATTCATGTGAACCCAAGCTGGACGGGGTTGCGGTTAGCTTGCTCTATGAAGATGGCCTGCTGGTTAGAGGAGCAACCCGAGGTGATGGCGAGATTGGAGAAGATATCACGCTAAATGTCAGAACCGTTCCTTCTATTCCATTAAAGCTGCTAGGTAGTGGTTGGCCCACCAGACTGGAAGTGCGTGGTGAAATCTATATGCCTCGCGCCGGCTTTGCGGCTTTGAATGAAAAGGCGATGAAAACCGGCGAGAAAACATTTGTGAATCCCCGGAATGCTGCGGCTGGTAGTCTGCGGCAGCTGGATTCTCGGATTACAGCCAGAAGGCCGTTGGAAATGTGTTGCTACAGTGCAGGTCTGGTTGAAGGTGGCACGTTACCTGAGAAGCAGGGAGATGTGCTGATGCTGTTCCAGGACTGGGGTTTGAGAATTAATCCAGAAGTGCGAATTGTTACTGGTATTCAGGCCTGTACCGACTATTACGAGAGTCTGGTCATAAAAAGGGATAGCTTACCCTATGACATTGATGGCATCGTGTTCAAGGTGAACAGCCTGAAACTTCAACAAGAGCTGGGTTTTGTGGCTCGATGGCCTCGCTGGGCAATTTCCAGGAAATTTCCTGCTCAGGAAGAAATGACGGTATTGAAAAGTATCGAATTTCAGGTGGGCAGAACTGGCGCGATTACACCTGTTGCACGATTGGAGCCTGTATTTGTTGGCGGGGTTACGGTCAGTAATGCCACGCTGCACAATATGGATGAGGTGGCGCGGCTGGATGCACGGATCGGTGATACGGTTATTGTCCGCCGGGCCGGCGATGTAATTCCGCAGGTCGTGAAAGTGGTGCTGGAAAAACGACCGGAAAGCACCCAGCCTCCGTCTCTGCCTGAAGTTTGTCCGGTCTGCGGTTCTGATATTGAGCGCAGTGAAGAAGAGACAGTTGCCCGCTGTACGGGTGGTTTGTACTGCTCAGCACAGCGTAAGGAAGCGATACGGCACTTTGGCTCCAGAAAGGCTATGGATATCGATGGATTGGGTGAAAAACTGATTGAGCAGCTGGTTGATAAGGAGCTGGTGAACACTATTGCTGACCTGTTCCGACTGACAGAAGAACAGCTGATTCCTCTTGAGCGAATGGGGGCGAAGTCAGCAGCCAATTTAGTGGTGGCTTTAAAGGCCAGTAAAACAACGACGTTGGCGCGATTTATCTACTCACTGGGTATTCGGGAAGTGGGTGAAGCGACGGCGGCTACGTTAGCGAGCCACTTCTATACATTGGAAGCGCTTGAAGCGGCGAGCGTAGAAGAACTCCAGACGGTTGATGATGTGGGTCCCATTGTGGCTCAGCATATATCGTTGTTTTTTCAGCAGGCGCATAACCGGGAGGTTATAACGGCATTGCTCAAGCAAGGCATTAATTGGCCTAAGGTTGTGAAAGCGGAACAGTTTGGTGAGTTACCATTGGCTGGCCAGACGTGGGTTCTTACTGGTTCATTGACGGCAATGACCCGAGATGAGGGGGCAGCCTATCTGCAGTCTCTGGGGGCAAAAGTCGCCGGTTCTGTCTCTGCCAAAACAACGCAAGTCGTTGCGGGTGAAAAAGCGGGTTCCAAACTGACCAAGGCGCAGAGTCTGGGCGTTTCTGTCATGGATGAGGAGGCTTTTATGGCATTTCTTCAGGATCATGGAGTTGTCATGTCATGAGGCGCCTGTCGGGCGTCATACTGACGGGACTGTTATTGCTGCTGACCGGTTGCGCATCCACCACGCCGCCGGCACGCCCTGATAATCTGTGCAAGATTTTCAAGGAAAAGTCGTCCTGGTATAAGGCGGCGAAACGTTCCAATGAGCGCTGGGGCACCCCGATCCAGGTGATGATGGCCATCATGCATCAGGAATCTAGGTTCCGGCATGATGCGCGTCCGCCACGGCCCTGGTTTCTCTTTATCCCGTTGCCACGCCGGTCATCTGCCTATGGCTATGCACAGGCACAGGACGGTACCTGGGATATGTACACGAATGAAGTCAGTGGTTGGTTCCAGAGTCGGGAAGATTTTGCGGATGCCATCGATTTTATTGGTTGGTACACCAATACTACTCGCAAAAAAAACGGTGTTTCTCTCTGGCATGCTGACAAGCAGTACCTCAATTACCATGAGGGCTGGGCCGGTTATCGCAGGGGGACTTATAAGAAGAAGCCTTGGCTGATGAATGTAGCTAAGAAGGTGAAATGGCGAGCCAGTGAGTATGGAGAGCAGCTGAGGCGCTGTAATCTATGACGTGGCGTTTCTGAAGTCGTAATCATATCTAATGATCAGGTGCTTCAGAAACAGCCTATTTGTAGAAAAGATGTTAAGTAATACTCATTAGAAGATTTCTTGCCACCTGATTTGAGAAGTAATAAATAGTAAAACCGTCAGAGTCTGATGTCTCACGAAGGCCAATTGTTTCAGGGTCGCAGCAATGTTCCTGTCTACTATTCATCGCTGAATTGAGGGCATTTGTTGCGGCTGATGCTGCTGAATTACCTGCTTTTGCCAGAGCTGTGGAGCCTTGTTTGATCGCACTTGAGGCAATACTGGATACTGCTTCACAGGTGTATGTTGTGGCGTCAGATACCGCTGTTTTACCCTTTTCCCAAGCCTTCTCTGCGGTGTCTGATACAAGTTCGGCGCCCTTGTTGTAGGCATTGCTGGAAACCTCAGACACTGTGCGTGATATTTTTTCCTGACATTTTGAGTTTCCGCCAATATATAACCCTGTTAAGAGGGCCACGGTTGCAAACGGTGCGATTTGAAAGCCAAAGTATGAGCCTACGACGAGAAGTGCGCCATTAACCATTCCGTTTGTATAATTGCTGCTGCCTGGTGTGCTTTGGGTTGCTTCCATTTTGGTGGTTCCTTCCAGCTTTTAATTAAACTTTTCTTACTCTATTGGATAGCTTTGAAGCCTTTAAGTTCCCCAATCTAATGTTATGGCTGGATATCTTTTATCTTATTGAATTTTAAGTATATTTATGTGGTTGGACGACTGCAGTGCAGCCGCCATGTATAACATAAAATTATTAAAAGTGTATTTATTCAAACGTTCCTGTTTTACAGGGGGATTGATTGATAATCATGGGCTGTCCTTTGCTGAAAAGGTGTATAGGCATTGTATGGTTGTCCATTACCAGAACGTCGGCATCAAAGCCTTTTTGTATCCTTCCCTTGGTGATACCGAGTGAGGAAGCGACATGTGTAGTAAAAAAACGAATCGCTTTCTCAAAGGGCATGCCAGAATCCCTTAGCTTTTCCAGGGTTTTGATGCAGGCGTTTACAGGAGCTGCCGTGATGCCTGTCAGTGTCCCTGACTGATCAAAAACCGGCATGCTGCCATTGCCATCAGAACTAAAGGTGATCTGGCTGGCGGGCACACCTGCCTCCAGCGCCTTATATAGCAAATCGACAGGATCGGCATAACTGGCATCCGGAGTCATATCAATGAAGCCGCCACGCTTGGCGAATTGGATCGCTTCATCAAAAACATGCGGTGCACGGCTGACATGGGTTGGAGAGAAGTGCTGGATAGCCAGGCCTTTATCAAGCAGGGCATTGATCTGTGCGAAAGGCTGCTCCAGCTCACCCATATGGATATGCAACAGGCCTTTTTTGCCGGATATCATCCCGGCTATACGGATGTCGGACACAATGCGCGCCAGTTCATCTGTGGTGGGAAATGAGCAGCGATGGTCGGCGAGTGCAATCTTGACCCCTAGCACATTATCGAGGAATACCAGGTCATCACGGATCGCACCGGTGATGGTTCGGGTTGGCACTTCATACGAGCCGGTGTGTATGTAGGCGGTAATGCCTTCGGTTTCCAGTGCCTTGGCTTTGGCAAAAAGATCCCGCTGCGTGCGGGTGGTGCCATCCGTTCCCATGACGCCGACTACGGTAGTAATGCCGGCCTGGGCAAGTTTGGACAGGGTGACCTGAGGTGTACGGCTGTGGAATCCGCCCTCACCGCCGCCGCCAATGAGGTGGATATGCTGGTCAATGAGTCCGGGGGCGAGAATGGCGCCTTCCAGATCGATGATGTCGCATGGGCCAGGCAGGCCTGTGCTGTCGATGTCATCGGCGATATGGGCGATAAGATGCTGGCAGATCAGAACATCCTTTTTTCCCATGGGTTCCGGTGCATAGAGATTGGCATTTTTCAACAGCGTGAACATGGGCAGCTTCCCGTCAAGTCTGGATGTTTTTTATCGGATGCTATGACTATCTGTGATCTATCGGCTGAACGGAAGTGCGTAATCCATTGAGTTGATGCCAAACCGGCAATGTCAAAGTACATAAGTGCTGATGTGTGTCATTGACGGTTGGTCTGCTATGGATATGAAAGGGTTTATGGTGTATGTGTTAAACGGTTATGCAATAAACCGAAGAACGTTGGCGACTGCCCGGAAAAGTACCAGCCCAGATGCACCTGACAATGACCGCAGTTAGCGATTTGCCAGGCGTAGCCGTTGAACCAGCTGTCCGTGGTGACAGGGGTACCTATGATCCGGCAACCCGGTGCGTCGCTGAAGCAGCCAAAGTGAAAAAAGTAGCCATGGGGATTGCACTGGCTGTGACGATGCTGGCCGGCCATGCTGATGGCAGCGACCTCTGTTGTGATTGGGTTCAGGCAATACCGGCAAACCAGTGGTTTCTTTGCTTGTTCTGATGCCTCTTCCCTGTCTTTAACCGGTGTCTTGACGACGTCTTCTACCCCGTCGAGAAACCGGTTAATCCATTCAAGGACATGCTGTTTGCCGGTCAATACCATATTTACGCCATTGCTACGGTGTCTGCCGGAACGATGTTGGCTGTTTCCGTAATATCATCATAAACGATCAACACCTGCTTCAGCGCGAGTTGATTCATTACCGCATTGACCCGCTGCTGCAGCGAAGAATCATCGCCATTGTCAGTGCCATCACGGGTGACGAACTCCTCCACCAGGCTTTTCAGTGTGGCTTCTTCCAGCATGTTGGGCGGGATAATCATGGTCAGTCTGTCTGTATAGAGTGATAACAAGGGAAGTCTATCAGAAGGCGTGGCTGTCAGGCAGCGACTATCCTGTGTGTTCATGTGCTGTTCGAATCTGTTGGTAACCGCGTTAGCTGGCGTTTGGTGTTGTTGTTTTTTGATCTGCGTCAATGGCGCAGTAAAAGCCTCTGATTTATAGTCCGCATCCATTCAGGAAAACGTTTGCGTAAACGTTTTCTCTCATCACTGCAGTATCGTGATAACGCATGAAGAAAGGCAGACTCCTCAATTCCGAACTGTCCGGGCTGATCGCCTCCCTGGGGCATGGTCAGTCTGTGACTGTAGCCGACGCCGGGTTGCCGATTCCGTCTGGCAGCCACCGTATCGACCTGGCCCTTACCGAAGGGGTGCCGGGGTTCCTGGAAACCCTCGAGGTTCTGCTGGCAGAAATGCAGGTGGAATCCGTCATCATTGCCGAAGAAATGGCAAGCACCAGTCCGGAGTTGTATCAGGCGCTGATGTCCCGTATCGGTCAGCTTTCTTCTGATCAGGGACAGTTGGTCGAGGTGCTTAAAATCTCCCATGAGGCTTTCAAGGCAGCGACCAACGAGTCGATGGGCATAGTTCGCACGGGTGAATTCACCCCTTATGCCAACATCATCCTCAAATCCGGGGTTGTGTTCTGATGTCGGTCAGAAGTGTGCAACCTGTCCTGGAAATGACGGGAATCGTGAAAACCTTTCCCGGCGTCAAGGCGCTGAATGAGGCGACACTGCGCGTCTATCCCGGACGCGTGATGGCGTTGCTCGGCGAAAATGGCGCAGGTAAATCCACCCTGATGAAGGTCATGACCGGTATCTACAGCAAGGATGCCGGCACGCTGACCTATCAGGGTAAAGAAACCGTTTTCAAAGGCCCTCGTGACTCTCAGGATCAGGGCATTGCCATTATTCACCAGGAACTGAACCTGATTGGTGAATTGTCTGTTGCAGAAAATATCTTCCTGGGTCGTGAGCCTGTCGGGCGCTTTGGTCATATCAGCCGTCGCAAAATGCTGGCGGATACCGCTGCGTTACTGCAGCGTCTCGATATGAGCCTTGATCCAACCACCCCTGTGGGCACGCTCAGTATCGGTGTGCAGCAGATGGTGGAGATTGCCCGTGCGCTTTCCATGGAATCCCGGGTCATCATCATGGATGAGCCGACCGATGCACTGACCGATACGGAAACAGAAAGTCTGTTCAAGGTGATCCGTCAGTTGCGTGAAGAAGGGCGGGGGGTTGTGTATATCTCCCACCGCCTGAAAGAGATTTTTGAGATCTGTGACGATGTCACAGTGTTGCGTGATGGTGAGTTTGTCTGTGAAGCACCGGTCACGGATATGACTGAAGACATGATCATTGAAAAAATGGTCGGACGCAGTATTACGGACCAGTTCCCGCGTCTGGTGTGTGATGCCGGTGATTGGGTCCTGGAAGTTGAGGGACTCTATGGTCCCGGTTTGGATAATGTCAATTTTGGCGTACGTGCCGGTGAAGTACTCGGTATTTCCGGCCTGATGGGCGCGGGCCGAACCGAGCTGATGCGCACGTTGTTTGGTGCCAGACCGCATACGGAGGGCGTTGTCCGTGTAGCGGGCAAGACTGCGTCTATCCGGTGTCCGGCTGATGCACTGTCCTACGGTATTGTGTACGTTTCTGAAGATCGCAAAGGCGATGGATTGGTTCTGGATCTGCCCGTCAGGGAGAACATGACCCTCTCATCACTGGCGCAGTTTACCCGTCGTTCCCGTCGTCTTGATCTGGACGCTGAAATGGTCAGCGTCAACGACTACATTCGCTCCTTCAATATCAAAACGCCGTCGTCCAGCCAGTTGATCCGCAACCTCAGTGGTGGCAATCAGCAGAAAGTGGCGATTGCCAAGGGGCTGTTGAATAACCCACGGGTGCTGATTCTGGATGAACCAACCCGGGGCGTGGATGTAGGCGCCCGGAAGGAAATCTACCAGCTGATTAATGAGTTCAAGCGCAAGGGCATGAGCATCATAGTTGTGTCGTCTGATCTGCCCGAAGTGCTGGGCATCAGCGACCGGATTCTGGTGATGCACAATGGCAGTCTGACCGGTGAATTTGATCACCACGAAGCAGACCAGGAAAAACTGATGCAGTGCGCCGTAGGCCGTCGCACGCAAGCGCTGTGAATGTCGAGAGTATTATGAGTAGTAAAACAATGGCGATGGCCGACCCTTCAAAAAACCTGGTGACACGGCTGCGTGAGCGTGTCTGCAGTCGTCAGTTTCTGTATGACAACAAGTCGTTGATCGCGTTGCTGGTTTTCATGCTGGTGGTCTCGCTGTTCAGTCCCAGCTTCTTTACCGTGGATAACCTGCTGAATATCCTGCGACAGACGTCGGTTAATGCCATCATTGCCGTGGGTATGACGTTTGTCATCCTGACCAGCGGTATCGACCTCTCAGTGGGTTCAGTGTTGGCGCTCAGTGGTGCTGTCTGTGCGACGTTGATCGGTATGGACGTGAATATCGTCCTTGCGTTGACAGCAACGTTGGCGCTGGGTGCGATGCTGGGCTGCGGTAGCGGACTGATAGTGGCTCGTGGCGGTGTGCAGCCGTTTATTGCCACGCTGGTGACCATGACCCTCTTGCGTGGCGTGACCATGGTATACACCGATGGACGTCCGATTTCGACAGGATTCTCGGCTACAGCCGATGCGTTTTCCTGGCTGGGTACCGGGTATTTCCTTGGCATTCCGCTGCCTATTTACCTGATCGCTATCGTCTTTGCAGTTGCCTGGTATGTGTTGAATCACACCCGTCTGGGTCGTTATGTCTATGCATTGGGAGGCAATGAGGAGGCGACCCGTCTGTCCGGTATCAATGTGAACCGGATCAAGCTGGCGGTATATGGCATCAGCGGTGCCCTGTCAGCACTGGCGGGGGTTATTGTCACAGCCCGTCTCTCTTCTGCCCAGCCAACGGCGGGCGCCAGTTATGAACTGGATGCTATTGCCGCCGTGGTATTGGGGGGCACCAGTCTGGCTGGAGGTCGGGGACGAATCATGGGTACGCTGGTGGGGGCATTGATCATCGGTATCCTCAACAACGCCCTGAATATGCTAAACGTGTCGTCTTACTACCAGATGATCGCCAAGGCGGCTGTGATTCTGCTGGCCGTCCTGGTGGATACCCGGACGGGTAAAAAGGCATGACGCTGGATCACTGATACGCATTCCCGTCACCTGAGCGGTGGAGGAATGTGTTTCTGAAGGCTTTTCACTAGACGGAGGAGTACAGCCCCGGGCTGTTCTGGATACGATGAAAAAACTGTTATCTGTTGTTCTGGCATCACTCTTTATCCTGGCGGGTTGTAACCAGCAGGACAGTGACAAGAATGCTTCTGCTGAATCTGCAGATCAGCCCAAGACCCTGGCACTGGTGGTGTCGACCCTGAATAACCCGTTTTTTGTCACCTTGAAAGAAGGGGCGGAAAAGAAAGCGCAGGAGCTGGGTTATCAACTGCTGGTGCTGGATTCACAGAATGATTCCAGCCGGGAAATGACCAATGTTGAAGACCTGCTGGTGAAAAATGTAGATCTGGTGTTGCTGAATCCGGTGGATTCCGATGCTGCGACCAGTGCCGTACGGTTGGCGAATAACCGTAATGTGCCGGTTATCACCCTTGACCGCGGTGCGACCGGCGGCAAGGTGGCGTCCCACGTGGCATCGGACAATACTGCCGGCGGTGAAATGGCTGGCCGTTATATTGTGGAGAAAATTGGCAGTAACGGCAAAGTCATACAGCTGGAAGGTATTCCCGGTACCTCCGCTGCCCGTGAGCGCGGTCAGGGTTTCATGCAATCCCTGGGTGGCACGTCTGTAGAAGTGGTGGCCAGTCAGCCCGCTGACTTTGACCGGACCAAAGGTCTGAATGTGGCGGAAAACCTGCTGGAAGCCAATCCTGATGTGAAAGCAATTTTTGCCCAGAATGACGAAATGGCGCTGGGTGCACTGCGTGCGGTGGAAGCGCAGCAAATGGATGTCATGGTGGTCGGTTTTGATGGTACCGAAGATGGTGTCCGGGCCGTGGCCAGCGGTGAGATGGCGGCAACGGTCGCTCAGCAGGCCGACATGATTGGTGAAGTGGCTGTCGCGACAGCGGACAAGGTTCTGCATGGTAAGAATGTCAACGCCTATACACCGGTTGAATTGCAACTGATTGCCAACTGATTGTCATTGATATCAGGCCGGTGATGGTCAGGGTGTACTCCTGACAGACGCCGGCTTTTTTGTATCCAGGAAACGGAACAATGAGCAGCAAGAAAATTCTGGTCCTTGGCAGTGTGAATGCTGACCATCTGGTGCGTGTCCCGCGCTTGCCCAAGCCGGGTGAAACGGTGGCCGGCAAGGACTACGAAGTGATCCCCGGCGGCAAAGGGGCGAACCAGGCGGTGGCCTGTGCACGACTGGGTGGACAGACGGCCTTTATCGCCTGTGTTGGTGATGATGCCTTTGGCGCGGTGATGATCCAGCGTTTCAAAGCAGATGGTATCGATACCCAGGCTGTGTGCCAGGTAGCTGATCAAATGACGGGTGTAGCGCTGATCTGTGTGGATAGCCAGGCAGAGAATTGCATTGTGATTGCCCCGGGTGCGAATGCCAAACTGACGACCCGTCGGGTACAGGCACAGCAGGCGTTAATTGCCGGCAGCGATTACCTGCTGATGCAACTCGAAACGCCGCTGGACGGTTTGCTCGAAGCGGTGGAAATTGCCCATAACGCAGGCGTAAAGGTGGTGCTGAATCCGGCACCCGCCAAAGCCTTGCCAGATGAGCTGTTGACGCGCGTTGATATGATTACCCCAAACCAGACAGAAGCGGAATTACTCACCGGTATTTCGGTAAATGATGTAGTGGGTGCTGCGGAAGCGGCGGGTAAACTGCATGCCATGGGTATCGAGACGGTCGTCATTACCCTGGGTAGCCAGGGTGTCTGGATTTCAGAAGAAGGCAATGGTCGTCTGGTGGAAGGCTATTCTGTCACGCCAGTGGATACCACGGCTGCAGGCGATACGTTCAATGGCGCCATGCTGGTAGCCCTGTCTCATGGGGAAAGCCTGGACAAAGCGGCCAATTTTGCGAATGCCGCCGCCGCGTTGTCTGTGACTCGGCACGGTGCACAACCCTCTATCCCTTCCCGGGACGAAGTCGAAAAACTCGTCGCTGGCACCAAGCGCTGATATGGCGACGATCAAGGATGTTGCGAAAGTCGCGGGGGTGTCGATCTCCACGGTATCGCATGTACTGAATGGGACACGGTTTGTCAGTCCGGATACAGCGGAAAAGGTAATGTCTGCTGTGGCTGGGTTGCACTACGCGCCCAGCGCGGTGGCACGCAGTCTCAAGCAGAGTCGCACCCGTACGCTGGGAATGCTGGTGACCCGGAGCGCCAACCCGTTTTTTGCGGAGGTGGTGCAGGGTGTTGAGGATGCCTGTTATCGCCAGGGTTACCAGTTGCTGCTCAGTAATACGGCGAATGATGAACAGCGGCAGCTGGCTTGCCTGCAGTCGTTGGTTGAGCGTCGTGTCGATGGCCTGATTCTGCTTTCCATTGCCGATACACCCTTGTTACGGCAACAGCTGTCAACGCTCAGTGAGATGCCTCTCTTACTGCTGGATACCGATATCGCTGGCGTTAAAGCGTTACGTGTCAAGGGGGACTCCATTAAGGGCGGTTATCAAGCGGCCCATTGTCTGCTCGCGCAGGGGCGGCGTGAGATTGGCTTCATTGGTTATACGGCCCGCCATCCCGTGACGGAGGAGCGCTTGAAGGGGGTCAGGCATGCCGTTGCGGAGCAGGGCGTTGGCATACCCGACAGCTGGGTTGTCGACGGGGATCTTGATTGCGAATCCGGCTATTCTGCCATGCGTCAGTTATTGGATCTGCCCGAACGGCCGGATGCGGTGATTGCCGCAAATGATCTGATGGCCATGGGGGCAATGCGTGCTATCCAGGAGCAGGGTTTGCGTATCCCCGACGATATCGCACTGGTGGGTTACGATGATATTGCCCTGACCGCCTATACCAGTCCGCCGTTGACGACCATTCGACAATCAGGCGAAAAAATGGGACAGGTAGCGGCAGAGACATTAATCACGGCAATTGCCGGAAGCGGTGGGTGTGAGTGTTCAGTGGTTATTGAACCAGAGTTGGTGAAGCGGGGAACGGTGCCTGTCAGCGAGCAGCGTTCCCACTGAAAAACTTCCGTTATTCATTCGTTGAATGACAGTGTTTCAGTAATGGCTGCAGTCGCCTCGTCCAGGCGTTTACCTGTTCGTTCCGTGGCCGTAGCGAACAGGTGTAACGCATTACGCCGATAGTCCGGCATCGTCTCACCACTCACCAGTGTGCCGGGTTCCGTAAAGGCCAGGTAGGTACGCGCTTTATCCAGAGGCAGACTTTCCAGGGTTTGATTACTGAGGAAAAGTCCACGGCTGGCTCTCTGTTCCAGGAAGATAAACTCCCCCTCGCGCAGCTGAATACCGATATCAGACCAGTTTTCTCCTTTGGAATAGATCGTGTGACGGCCGGGCTCAACAGGAAATGCCAGGTATTCATAATGCTGGGTATAGCCTATCCGGTCTTCTTCATCCTTGCCGTTGAGGTAAACCTCGAAATGGTTCAGCACGCCGGTGAAGTGGGGGCGAATCACGTAGACCATTGCCTGTCCCTGCTCCGGCAACGTTGTTGGATTGGCTTTTTCGGGTTCTGAAGGGGCGGGGATGCTGCGGACCACTTCATCCGGCAGTAACGGATGGATATCATCCGGCATCAGGGACAGGGCATAAAGCGCGCCGTCTTTGGTCAATTCTGTTGTCTTGGCGGTGCCATCGGAGACTGTCGTCCGGACGGTTTCAGGAATCGCATCACGGGTGGCGCTCAGTCCACTACCAATCAGGCTGGCGGAGCTGTCAAAGAGCCAGTAGATGGAGCGGCCAACCGCTTTCAGGCTATTTCGCGCAGGTCGCGAGTAATAAGCGAAATCTTTCAGTTCCTCTTCAGCATGGGCTTCTGAAGCTGCGGGTGTTTGCATTGAGGCTGTTGTTGATGAGGAGTTAACCGAGGCACAGCCACTGAGTCCGGCAGTGACAACGAGCAGGGTTGAGAGTATGGCTTCTTTCATAGTCAAATCCGACCTGTCTCAAGACAGGTTTCTTATTATTGTCAGTCACTGACGGTCAGGATTAGACACAACCGATCTGCTTCGTCAGTGACAGGTTTCGCTAACTGTACCTTATCCAGCCACAGGTCGAAAGATTATGCCGTACTTTCGTGCAATAACTCGACGGATTCAATGGCCGTAACCAGGAAGTGGTCGTCATTGGCCTGCCAGCGAATGTTTTGGTCCCAGAGTTGTATGCCGTGGTTGCGGCCCGGTCGACGCTGAAGGTAGGCCGGACGTGGGTCTTGTGAAAGCACTTGTGTGACGAGCGTTGCTAGGGGGCGACCCGTGAGCTTCTCGTATGCCTCGCAGTCGAGTGTGGCTTCCGGTGTAAAGCGGACTTCCCGGATCTGCGGTGGCTCAGGTGCAAATCCGCACTCAGCCTCAGCCACGGCATCCGCCCAGGGCAGGTAAGGTTTGATATCGACAATCGGTGTGCCATTGAGCAGATCGCTGCCTTCCAGTTCAAGGATGACCTTGCCGTTTTGCGTATCAATGCCCTTGAGCCTGACGACCGAGAGTCCCAGGCCATTGGGGCGATGGGTCGAGCGACTGGCAAAAACGCCGACCCGGGTTTCACCCCCCAGCCGTGGAGGACGGATGGTGGGTCGCCAGCCTTCCGCCAGTGTCTGGTGGAAAATGAACTGTAACCAGAGATGGGAAAAGCCTTCCAGCCCCTGAACCGCTTCTGGTCGGTTGAACGGCGGTAGCAGTTCAATGCAGGCGGTTGCAGCGGTCGCAAGCCCGGGTTGACGCGGAATGCCAAATTTTTCCCGATAGCAGGAATGGATGATGCCAATGGGTTCAAGGGTGTAAAGGGAAGACGAAGGTTGTTGCACGGCTATCCTGCTACCAGCATGAATACAAAAGAATATCCCAGCATACTGTGAAAGCAGGGCCGGGACACTACGAGACAGTCCTACCTGTGTTTCGTCACTGCCGCATGCATGCGTTCCAGGGCTTGCTCCAGTTGACTTCTCGGGCAGCCGAAATTCAGGCGCAGGTAGTCGGGATCACCGAACTGTGCACCGGGCGACAAACCGACGCCGTGCTGCTCAAAGAATCCTTTCGGATCTTTCAGTCCCAGTTCGGCTACGTTGATCCAGGCCAGGTAGGTTGCTTCCAGCGGTTGCATGGACAGGCCTGGCATCTCGTTGATGGTTTGCATCAGGTAGTCGTGATTGTCGCGAAGGTAATCCAGCAGCGCCAGGCGCCAGGGCTCGCCGTGGGTATAAGCCGCTTCTGCAGCCGTATACCCGGTGATCATACCGTCGGCAGAAGGAACGATACCGGCTTTCGTCTTGCTGAACTGCTTACGGAGTTCAGGATCGGGAATCACGGCAAAGGCGCAGGCCAGACCGGCAATATTGAATGTTTTGGACGGTGCCATCAGTGTGATGGAACGTTCCGAGCTGAAATCGCTCAGGCTGGCATAGGGGATGTGCTCTCGTTGCCGGTCCAGTATCAGGTCGCAGTGGATTTCGTCGGAACAGACTACCAGGTCGTGTCGACGACAGAACACTTCAATAGCCTGCAATTCTTCCCGGGTCAGGACACGGCCATTGGGGTTCTGGGGGTTGCAGAGCATGAACAGGCGGGTGTCACTGGTAATCCGACCTTCCAGTTCATCCAGATCCAGGTACCAGCCATTATCTCCCTGGCGCCAGTTAACGCTGATCATGCGACGACCGCCTTGCGGTGGTGCCAGTAGAAAGGGGTAATACACCGGTACAGGTGTGGCTACTGTCTCACCTTCTGCGGCGACGGCGCGTACGGCAATGTTCAGGCCGCAGACTGTACCGGGTAACCAGACCAGCCAGTCCGGTTCGATTCGCCAGTCGTACAGGTTCTGCAGCCGGTCTACCACCCGTTGTATCAGTGTTTCACTGGCATGGGTGTAGCCGAATACGCCATGCTCAATACGTTCGTGGAGTGCCGCGATGATTTCCGGTGGTGAACGAAAGTCCATATCGGCCACCCACATGGGCAGGATATCCTGCCCATGGTAACGATCCCATTTCAAGCTGTTGGTCTGGGTGCGATCCACCACCTGATCGAATAGTGTTGTCATGATTGCCGTGATCCTGATGCGGGCGGTTTTGTTGTTGGCTGGGATTCTAACCCTGCAGCGGGGACAGGGTCACGAATGTTATAGGTATGCCCCTTTACCCGTAGACTGCTTTAATAACATTGATACTCAATGCTCCAAGGATAAGGTGTGTTCATGGATGATTACCCTGTGGCCGGTCGTCGCTGCCTTTTATTTATTGTCGGTTGTCTGTTATCAGTGCTGTGCGTGACTCCTGAAGTCAGGGCGCATGAAGATCATGCGCATGTCGAGGTAGAGTCGGGTAGTACCACCGTGTCGTCGGGTGATGGTTTTCTCAATCCGTCCGAATCGATAGTTGCCCCTGTGGTCAATCATAACGACTGGGATGATCCTTTTCTGATTGGTACGGTTGCCACTGTCAATACTGCGGATCTCCCCAGGACGCCGAAATCACTGAATTTTTTCCCGACGGAACTCTACGATGACTGTAAAGCGGCCAGTGCCGAGGGGGGGAATGCTGATGCATATTATATCCGCACGATCATCAGTAAGATTGTTGTCCGGGATGAGCCTTTCCCGGGCATTATCTGCTTCATGCATGAGGCGGATTACTATGCACGGCGCGATGTCCTGCAGAAGAAAATTGCAGCGTACATTGAACAGTTACCCAACACTGATCAGGTTAAGGCTCTGGAAAATTATGTTTGGTTGCTGATGTACCTTGGGGAGTTCAAGACAGTACTGGCATTGTATGGACCATCAGGTCAGTACAGCCCGGTAGCAGAACAGAACGGCTCAATCATTTTTGCTATCAGTCAGGCCTATTTCCGGCTGGGACAATATCGGGAAGCGTATCCCTATGGCGTACGTGCCAACCGTTTATTGACCGACTCAGTGTTGGATACGCGCTGGCATGTGATGTTGATTGAACTGGGATTACAGGGACGGCGTTTTCTGGATGAACCCGATTCCGGTATTTTCGAAAAATCCTCTATTCGCTCCCTCTTTCCCTACCGGGATTGGGAGTCATTTCCGTTTGAAGATGTTACGGAGGCGATGGGTATTGATCGCTGGGGAGGCACTGGGTCCATCTCGTTCATTGATCTGGATAATGACAACTGGGATGAGCTGGTCTGGGAACGCAAATACATGCCGCCCCAAGTTTATAAGAACCTGCAGGGAAAAGCCTTTCGCAAGATACCGGCAGAAGACCTTGTGGCCAACCTTGGCAGCCCGATCATTTTCAGTGCGGGTGATATGGATAACGATGGACGACCGGATCTGTTCAGGCATTGTTGCAACTACGATGGCCCCGGCCCGACCCAGGTACTCAAAAACATGGGTAGCCTGACCTTTAAAGATGTCACGAAGTCATCAGGACTCGCTCATAACGAAGGTTCCGGTATGGTGGTGGCCTGGTCAGACTATGATCTCGACGGTTATCTCGACATCGTCATTGCCGATAACTGGGGGCCGAATCGTCTGTACCGGAATCGGGGCGATGGTACGTATGAAAACACCACTGTCCGTGCCGGTCTCAGGACAAAAGCGACAGTAGGCATCAGTTTCGGTGATTATGACAATGATGGCTGGCCGGATATCTGGGCCCAGGGGTGGGATGCGAAGTGGCTCTACCGCAATAACCGGGATGGGACCTTCACTGATGTCAGCGAAGAGGCCGGTTTAGGCGAGCAGTTAGGCCAGAAAGGTTATATGTCCTTTATGTTCGATTACAACAATGACGGCCATATGGATCTGTTTGCCGGGCAGTATGTGGTGTCGTCTGATGAGAAGTGGGGATTTGGTCCTATCTGCACGTGCAGCAACTTACTGGCGGATGAAGGGTATTCTGAGCGGGAATGGCGTTCAGCCACCACGATCTTCAAAAATAACGGTGACGGCACATTTACCAATATTGCTGAATCTTCCCGGTTTATCCCGTTAGGCATGATGGGTTCCAATCATGGTGACTGGAATAATGACGGCTATGAAGATTTGTTGTTTGGCGCCGGTGGGCCCTACATGCAGCAGGCAGAGCCTTTCCTGTTTTATGAAAACAATGGTGACGATACCTTCACCAACATTACGCCGTTTGAGATGTTGTCGCTGTTTGGCAAAGGCCATGGTTCCGCGTTTACCGATTTTGACCATGATGGTTTCCTGGATGTGGCGACCAATAATGGTGGCGCAGCGCCCGGGGATCTCTGGCCCAGCCTGTTATTGCGCAACAAGGGTAATGATAATCACTGGTTGAGAATCAAGCTGAAGGCGGAACTGCCGGATACCAATGCCATGGCGGTCGGTGCGAGGGTAACGCTCTATGCCGATGATATGTTGCAGGTGAAGGAAGTGCAGTCCGGCGGACAGTTTGGTGCAACGAATTCCCTCGTGCTGCACTTTGGGCTGGCCAAGCACTCAGCGGTGGATAAAATCGTTATTCGCTGGCCTAACCGGAAACTGCAGGAAACGGTGATAGAAAACCTCGATGCGAACCAGGAAATCGAGGTTTCACAACGCACAGGCAAATACCGGGTGCTGTGGGCTAAGCCTCCGGCTATTCTGCAGGTGGGTAAACGACGTTGATCTTTCATGGCAATCAAGGCGGGTGTTTTTACCGTATTCCCCGCCATTGCAGTGTTTGATCGGAGCGGTTAGGCTCTGCATCAATGGGGTTACCCATTCACTGATTGAGTATGTGTTGGATGTACAATCTTCTCGCCTTTCACAAAGCTGAACGCTACTGGCGCTCAGAACTTTAGCTCACCGCCTGCTCACCGGGTGGATAAGCCTTGCAGGCTTACCTGCCGTTTCTTTTATTCGCTCAAAACAATTAACCACTGTGTGACGCAGGTGTCATCATGTATTACTGGCTTATGCTGCTGGCGGCGATTGTGACCGAAGTGGCCAGCACCTCGTTTATGAAGCTTGCGGCGGAACAGAATCCCTGGCTGGGTTATGGCGCCATGGCGGTTCTTATTTCACTCTCTTATTACTGTTTGGCGCAGGCGGTGCGAAAAATCCCCCTGGCGCTGGCTTACACCATGTGGGAAGGGGTTGGGCTGTTGTTGATCAGTGGAATCTCCTGGCTGTTCTTTCACGAAACCTTTTCAGTATGGAAGCTGGTTGCCATCGGCTGTTTGCTGACCGGACTGGTGTTAATGAACCTTGGGGAAAAGTTGGCGGAAACGTCTGACGACAACAGTAGCTCATTGGGTAGGCATTCCAGAGACATGCCTACGTCAGCCATGCGCATGGAGGGGGCTGCATAATGAATAATGTGCCTGTTATTGCCTTGATGCTGGTTGTCGCAGCCTCAGCGTGTGATGTATTGGGCAATGTCATGACCAAACTTTCTGACGGATTCCGTCACAAGCTGCTGGCAGTAGCTGTGATGGTGGTTCAGATTGCAGCGTTTGGTTTTTTGGCTCTCGCCATACGCCATATTGATCTCAGTGTTGCCTATGCGGTCTGGGGTGGGCTCGGAATTATTGCAACAGCGATCATTGGTCGGTTGTTTTTCAATGAGACCTTGCACCCGGTGAAAGTGCTGGGTATTGCGTTTACGCTGGGAGGGCTGGTGGCCATGAAGCTGGCCATCTAGATCGGATGATAATGATCTGAACGGTGTTCTGTAGAGACGTACTGCGCAAGTGACGCAGTACGTCTTTCGTCGCTTATGCGGCTGCGTTTTGATGGGGCAGGTTCTGCATCACCCACTCATGAATGGTATGACGATCGCCTTTCAGTACGACTTCGCCTTGCTTGTTGTCTAGCTGATACTCGTACATGGGGTCGTAATAGTCTGCCAGCAGGGTGCGAATCCACTCCCTGTGACGCTCAATGGAACCATTACGCTGTTCTGTCAGCGCCTGTTCCATGATGGCGCGTAGCTCCTGGTGCCGGGCACCGCCCAGGCGCTTGCGAATCCTGTCCAGGCTGGCCAGTAGCGCCTCGGCATAACGCTCGAAGCCTTCTTCCCCATAAGCCGCAATATTCTCTTTGAGATTTTCTTCTACGTATTCTTCAAGGGTAATCTGCACGCGGTACTCAAGATCTTCTTCCAAAAGCAGAATGGGTGCGAGCTGCATCTTTTCCCGGAATTCCTGGCTGAGGCTGCAACGGCCAATCAGCTTGCTTTCATCTTCCAGGATGACTGTGCCCGTTCTGAAGTGCCGTTCTTTCAGCAGCGCGACAGAGAGGGCGTTTTCAAAATCAATCTGGTTGGGCTGGCCACCAATGCGGCGTCCGAAGCTGGATCCCCGGTGGTTGGCTATGCCTTCCAGGTCGACATGGCCAGGAAGGGTTATCAGTAGTCTTGTTTTACCTGTGCCGGTTTTACCGCTCAGGATGAAAAAACGACACTGACTGATGGACTTTTCCATTTCATCAATCAGGAATCGGCGCAGGGCTTTGTAACCGCCTGTGACCAGCGGATAGTCGATACCCTGTTCCCGAAGCCAGGCCTGCACGGTATGCGAGCGCAACCCGCCACGGAAACAATAGAGGTAGCCCTCCGGATTAGTCTGGACATGCTGCATCCAACCTTCTATTCGTGCATCACGTTCCTTGCCGCATACCAGTTCATTGCCCAGGGCAATGGCGGCGGCCTGTCCTTCGTGTTTGTAGCGGATGCCAACCTGTTCCCGTTCCCGGTCATTGATCAATGGCAGGTTGGTTGAATGGGCAAACGCACCTTTGCTGAATTCCACCGGTGCACGGACGTCCATGAGAGGGCGGTCGTTCAGGAAAATATCCAGGTAATTGTCAGTGTTCGGGCGTTTTTGGCTCATTTATTCAGGTCAGCAATGATCATGGTGTGGGCATTGTATCAGTAGCGGGATAATACACTATACGGACAAAAGGCAGCGGCAGTTTAGAAAACACGTGTTCAGGGGCATGACTTCCAACGGTTTAATACGACAGTCAACGCGTGTTAGCGGCTTGTCTGTTGATTTGCAGGCTACACTGTAAGCTCCTGAGCAAGCCTGGTGTGAGAAAGTGATGAGGTTCATCAGCAGGTACACGCTGGCTATATGTCTTTATTGCAGCGCTGAAGCCATGGCTGTCGATCATGGACAGCCATCCGCAGGGAAAAACGTCGAACCGCAACCGGTGATCGGGTTGGTTTTGCATGGTCTGGATGGTCAGTTCTACCAATCGGTAGAAAATACGGCGAGAACTTACCAGCAGTCTGGCCAGCCACCTTTTCGTCTCAATGCCGGTGGTGCTTTGCAGGAAGGAGATGTTGCCGTGCAGCGCGCTTTCTTACGGCAATTACTGGCTGGCCATGTGTCGGGTATCGTTCTGGCGCCCGCCGATGGTCAGGCATTATTGCCTGAACTGCTCCAGGCCAGGAAGCAGGGTGTGTGTGTCGTCAATATCGGCAGTCGTCTGGATACCCGGTTGATGGGCAATAAGCAGCTGGTCATTCCCTGGGTGGGTCCGGATAACCGGGCGGCTGCAAAAGACGTGGCAGAATTACTGGCTGGTCGTCTATCAAAGGGCGATCAGGTGGCCATACTGGCGGGACGGCCGGGGGATACCAGTTCCTTTGAGCGAGTGACGGGGTTTCGGCATGCCCTCAAAACGGCAGGGTTGAAAGTGGTCGCCATAGAGGCTGCGGGCTGGCAGCAGGACCGGGCAGAAGCGATCGTTGCTGGGTGGTTGAAAAAATACCCGAACCTGAAAGGAATCGCTGCCGCCGGAGACAATATGGCGGTTGGTGCCCTGATGGCCATTGAGGCGGCAGGTCGGCAAAACCGTATTGTGGTGACGGGTTTTGATAACCTGGCGTCAGCGCGCCCCTGGTTGCGCAATGGTCAGCTGTTGGCGACCGTGGAATGGTTCCCTGAGAAGCAGGGTATCTACGGTATCAATAAAGTCATGGGTAATTGCAAGGGCAACCAGTACACGCCGGTAGCACTGGTGACCGTTGAGAATATGGATCGCTATCCATCGCCGGGCATGAGCCGAAAGGTGCGTTACTTCTGGTAGCGGTGCCCCAACCGTTTTTTTTTGCAGGGCACATGGCAGAAGGTCGTGGTACTATTTCCGATTCGCGGGTTTGTGGTTGACAATTTATCTGCAGCCCGTATAACAACTTCTTTTGAATGCCTGCCTGTCTGATTGAATTGTTTTTATTATTTTGTGGCCTGTGAGTGTGATGCTTCAGGTAACAGTTATTATATCGGCAGGCAAAACGTTGAGCCTCATGCGGCCCTTGGTACGGGTCGCCACTGATAACAGTAAGGACTCCTGATGCCCGTAATTACCCTTCCTGACGGTAGCAAGCGCCAATACGATAATCCTCTGACCATCATGGACGTGGCTGCCGATATCGGTCCCGGCCTGGCCAAGTCCACCCTGGCCGGCCGTGTGAACGGCCAGTTGATGGATGCCTGTGAAACCATCAGCGACGATGCTGAGCTCGCAATCATCACCCCGCGTGATCCGGAAGGTCTGGAGATTATTCGCCATTCCTGTGCCCACCTGATTGGCCATGCGATCAAGCAGCTGCGCCCGAATGCTAAAATGGCGATCGGCCCTGTGATTGAGGAAGGTTTCTATTACGACATCGATACCGATGAGCCTTTCACGCCGGAAGACCTGCAGGTGCTGGAAAAGCGGATGCAGGATCTGATCAGCAAAAGCTACGACGTGATCAAGAAGTGGACACCGAAGGCAGAAGCCCGCCGTATTTTTGAAGCGCGTGGTGAATCCTACAAGATGGAAATCATCGACGAGATGGATGATTCCGTTGAGCAGGTCGGTCTCTACCACCATGAAGAATACGTGGATATGTGCCGTGGTCCCCACGTGCCCAACACCCGTTTCCTTAAAGCGTTCAAACTGACCAAGCTGGCCGGTGCTTATTGGCGGGGCGACAATAAGAACAAGATGTTGACCCGTATCTACGGTACTGCCTGGGGTGACAAGAAAGACCTGAAGGCGTACATCAAGCGCATTGAAGAAGCGGAAAAACGGGATCACCGTAAGCTGGCGAAGAAACTGGATCTGTTCCACCTGCAGGAAGAAGCGCCGGGCATGGTGTTCTGGCATCCGAACGGCTGGACCATCTATCAGGTGCTGGAGCAGTACATGCGCCAGAAGCAGCGTGATCACGGTTACCTGGAGATCAAGACGCCGCAGGTTGTTGATCGCAGTCTGTGGGAAAAGTCCGGGCACTGGGACAAGTTCAAGGACGATATGTTCACAACGAGTTCCGAAAACCACGACTTTGCCATCAAGCCGATGAACTGCCCCTGCCACGTGCAGGTGTTCAATCAGGGGCTGCGCAGCTACCGTGATCTGCCGTTGCGTCTGGCGGAATTCGGTTCCTGTCACCGTAATGAGCCGTCCGGTGCGTTGCACGGCATAATGCGTGTACGTGGTTTTGTTCAGGATGATGCGCATATCTTCGTGACTGAAGACCAGATCCAGAACGAAGTGTCTGATTTCATCGACTTCCTGCATGAAGTCTACGATGACTTTGGCTTTGAGAACCTGATCTACAAGCTTTCTACCCGCCCGGAGAAACGGGTTGGTTCCGATGAAAGCTGGGATAAGGCAGAAAAAGCACTGGCCGAAGCGCTGGATGCGAAAGGTTTGCCCTGGGAAGAACTGCCCGGTGAAGGTGCGTTCTACGGTCCTAAGATTGAGTTCTCCCTGAAGGATTGCCTGGGTCGTGTCTGGCAGTGCGGTACCGTGCAGGTGGATTTCTCCATGCCGGGCCGACTGGGCGCTGAGTACGTCGATGAAGATGGTGAGCGCAAGACCCCTGTCATGCTGCACCGTGCAATCCTGGGTTCCTTTGAGCGCTTCATCGGTATCTTGATTGAACACTATGAAGGCCGGTTCCCGGTTTGGCTGGCGCCCGTGCAGGTCGCGGTACTGAACATCACGGATGCACAGGCCGGTTATGTCACTGAGCTGGAAAAAACCCTTAAAGAACAGGGTTTCCGGGTAAAAGCGGACTTGAGAAATGAGAAGATCGGCTTTAAAATCCGCCAGCACACGATTGAACGTGTACCTTATCTCGTTGTTGTAGGGGATAAGGAAGTAGAATCCGGCACTGTCGCCGTCCGTACGCGCTCCGGGGAAGATCTCGGTTCCATGACGATCGAAGCATTCCAGGGAATGCTGGCGGCAGAGATTGCCAGACGTGGCCGTGTAGCGACGGCTTCCGACGCATAAACAGGAGATATAGCAATTAAACGTCCTAACCCACGGGATCGGCGGCAGGCACCTGCTGCACCGATTAATCAGAATATTCGTGCAAAAGAAGTACGTCTGATAGGCGCTGATGGCCAGCAGGTCGGCATAGTCGCATTCCGTGACGCTCTTGAGCAGGCCGTTAGTGCTGGACTGGACCTGGTGGAAATCAACGCGACCAGCGAGCCACCGGTCTGTAAAATCATGGATTATGGCAAGCATCTGTACGAAACAAAGAAACAGAAAGCAATTGCCAAGAAGAAGCAGCAGCAGACCCAGGTGAAGGAAGTTAAATTCCGTCCAGGGACTGAAGAAGGGGATTATCAGGTAAAACTGCGCAACCTGATACGTTTCCTTGAAGAGGGCAACAAGGCCAAGGTATCGCTGCGATACCGCGGTCGGGAGATGGCTCACCAGGAGCTGGGCATGGAACTCCTCAACCGGGTTGAAAAGGACCTGGAAGAAGTGGGTGTCGTGGAACAGCGTCCGAAGATGGAAGGCCGTCAACTGATCATGATCCTTGGACCCCGAAAGAAAAAGTAATTCGGTAAACCGGTAAACCTGTCCGGTCTCACGGTCGGGCAGGTTTCCTTTTTCCGGAAAACTTTGTTTTTTTACTCAAATCGGCATCGGGTTAACCCTTCCCCGGAAGTGTGACCGATCGCCCAAATGCGGAGTTTTAGCAATGCCTAAGATGAAGACCAAAAGCGGAGCTGCCAAGCGCTTCAAGAAAACCGCCAGCGGTTTCAAGCGTAAGTCAGCCTTCAAGAGCCACATCCTGACCAAGATGACCACCAAGCGTAAGCGTCAGCTGCGTGGCACCAATCTGGTGTGCCCTGCGGACAAGCCGCTGGTTGAGCGGATGCTTCGCGTCTAATTGTCTTTTTGTTCAGTTTTAAGGTTTTTGGAGAGTTAAGCTATGGCACGTGTTAAACGTGGTGTCGTCGCCCGTCGTCGTCACAAGAAAGTTCTGAAGCAGGCCAAAGGTTACTACGGCGCTCGTTCACGAGTATTTCGCGTAGCCAAGCAGGCGGTTACCAAGGCTGGCCAGTATGCCTACCGTGACCGTCGTCAGCGCAAGCGTCAGTTCCGCGCACTGTGGATCGCCCGTATCAACGCCGGCGCCCGTGCAAACGGTCTGACCTACAGCCGCATGATTGCGGGGCTGAAGAAGGCCAACATCGAAATCGACCGTAAGGTTCTGGCTGATCTGGCTGTTCACGAGAAGGGTGCATTCACTCAGATCGTAGAGCGCGCCAAGGGCGCCCTGGCCTAACGGCACACGGTTACGTCAGCACACGAAAAAGGGAGAGTCCGCCAGCTCTCCCTTTTTTATTGTCATAAGCTTTCTGATCTAAAGCTGTAAAAATGGTCATCCGCATAAGCTGCTTTTGCCAACTCGAATTTCAGGAAGTTATATATCCCAATGAACTGTGTCGGCGGGCTCGGTTGTAATCGACTTTAATGTATTCAAACACAACCTTCCGCATCCGTGCCCGATTCATCATTGGCTTATGATGTATAGCCTCAACTTTCAATGAGTGGAAAAAACTCTCTATGCAAGCGTTGACGCTCCTATGTCAGGCTGACGAAATGGACTTCAGGTCTTGCAGGATTATCGGGAGCACTTCTCGATCGATATACCGTTTCAGGCAGCGCTGAATTTCCCGTTTTGTACGACGACCTTCTGCAGTTCTTTTCGTAACATACAGGTGAGTTCGAGGATCACTCTTCATGTGGATAAGGCTGAAAAGTCTCGCTTGAGCAAGTTAGGCGCAACAGGCAATGTGTGCTTGCTGTCCATCGTAAGAGCCGCTTTGGGAGCCAGGCTCTGTCGTTTTATGCTGTCCTGAATGGTTTTGATACAGCAAGACTTCCCAGCATCCACGAGTTCTTTCTGAATACGGCGAGCACCAGCACGGGACTTAATCTGCCGGAAAGCGCCTAGAATCAACCCGTCACGGAGCTGCTGTTTGGCAGCGCGATGACTGGATTTATGACGGATTCTTCCCGCGGTTGTACACACTTCGCGAGACTCGTAGAACAGAAGACATCCTGACCAGAGAAAGCCGACTCCTGTTCCTGAGCATAAAGCGGAATCGCTCTATTTTAGGTTCTTCGCGAAGTTTGGTGGTCGCCTTTTTTAGCATTTCATGCTCCTCAGCTGTAGTTATTCTAGCCTGGTGCTGCGGATTGCCATGCGTAGAGCTGGGACTCCCGGAATCCCAACTTCTTGGTTGCTGACGGGATACTGGTTTCCTATGTCAGATTCAGGGCTTGGAATTTCGGCGAATGATAGAAGCCATCTCATAAAAGATTAATATGGTCGCCTATAATGCAAGTTAATTTGAGCTTGTATGTTTATGTCTACTGATCTTACCGATAGCCAATGGGACTATATTGAGCCCTTTATTCCACCACTATCTGTCAGGGCTGATGGAAGAGGTCGGCCATGGATAGCATCAAGAGACGTATTTGCATATTCTGGTTTACTTGAACACCGATTCTGGTCTACTTGAACACCCCCGTCACCTTACGTATTGGCGAGCCTGATTT
>NZ_BAABFL010000472.1:0-53232 GCF_039540975.1 Kistimonas scapharcae | reverse complement strand
TTCAGGCGGTAATGGGAACATGGGGATGAGCTTAGGCGGCAGAACGTGAAATCGCCTTATGTACCGGTTTTTGAGTACTTACTCAGCAACTCCTCGCCAAACTTGACCAGCATATCGCTTCACTTTCCACTCGGTTGGATGAAGCAGGCTGGCTGGACCAGCAGGTTGCCGTGATCCGGTTCCAGGTCACCGGCGCACGCTTCTATTACAACGACAGCTTTGCAGCCAATCTGATCAAGGCGCTGGGATTTGAACGACCCAGCCTGCATGACACAACCGGTTTTGCCGAACCCCTGACCCGGGAGCGCATTCCCGAAGCTGACGCAGACATTCAGTTCTATTTCACCTATGCCTCGGCAGACCCGGCGAAAGGCAAACAGAATGCCCGAAGCTGGCTCAACAATCCGCTCTGGAAATCCCTTCGCGCCAGTCAGAAAGACCAGATTTTCCAGGTCAACAACGATATCTGGAACAAGTCCTACGGCATCATTTCGGCCCATGAAGTGCTTGATGATATTGAAGAGCAGCTATTGAAAAACACGTCCAACGGTGCCAAAGGCTAATCCATGACAGCCATCACGCTGGAACATACTGCCAACACTCTCCAGCGCAATGCGATCATTGTGCCGGGACTGCTCGTCGCCGTATGCCTGCTGGCTATCGCCAGTATGGTACTGGGCTATACCGATATCACGGGAAAGCACGCGATTGAGGCGCTGTTTTCTTACGACGGGAGTCGCGAGCATATTGTTGTTATCGATATGCGCCTGCCCAGGGTCATCATTGCCCTGATGGTGGGCGGCAGTCTGGCAGTAGCCGGCACCCTGATGCAGGGGCTGACCCGTAACCCACTGGCATCGCCAGCCATTTTCGGGATCAACAGCGGTGCCTCCCTGGCTATCGTTATTGCTACAGCGGTGTTTGGCATCACAAGTCTGGAAGGTTATACCCTGTTCGCCATGGTCGGTGCGGCCCTGGCCGCGTTGGTCGTTTACTGGCTGGGCATGTCAGGCGGTTCCCAGTCACCACTGAATCTTACTTTGGCGGGCGTTGCTATCAGCGCTTTTTTATCCTCATTGACGTCAGGACTGTTGGTGTTCAATGAGTCAGCACTGGAAGAAGTCCTGTTCTGGTTATCCGGTTCGGTGGAAGGCCGTCGACTTGATCTGGTCATGCCTCTGGTTCCCCTGCAACTCGCCGGATGGCTGGGCGCACTGGCCCTGTCTTCTGCCATGAACGCTCAGGCGCTGGGTGATGATGTCGCTAAAGGGTTGGGCCAACGCACCCTGCGGGTCAAGCTGCTGGCATCCCTGGTCATTGTATTACTCGCTGGCACATCAGTCGCAATGGCCGGACCCATCGCCTTTGTCGGGCTGGTTGCGCCACACCTTGCCCGAGGACTGGCAGGCACCAATTTTCGCTGGACGACACCTGTCTCGATTTTGCTGGGCGGCGGTCTGCTACTGGTAGCTGATATTCTGACTCGATTCATTGTCTGGCCCCGTGAGGCCCCGGTTGGCGTCACCATGGCGCTGATCGGCGCACCGTTTTTCATCCTTTATGCACGACGGAACCTGAATACATGACCGCCGGCTACCTTGTACTGCGTAATGCCTGGTTATCACACCTGATTCCCCGACAGGGACTGACACGTCTGGGGCTATTATTACTGGCTACCGCCACGCTCGCCATTCTGGCTATGGCGGCAGGCTCCATGCCGATACATCCCCTGCGAGTAGTACAGACATTATTGGGACAGGGCACGTCCACCGAGCAGCTGATTATCCAGCAATTTCGTATGCCACGGATGCTGATGGCACTCCTCGTCGGCACAGGCCTTGGTATCGCAGGCGCCATTCTGCAGGGACTGGTGAGAAACCCGCTAGCCTCGCCGGATGTACTGGGAGTCACCGACGGTGCCAGTGTCGTGGCTGTATTTGCCCTCACGGCATTTGCCGGACAATTCGCCATTATCTGGTTACCGGCGTTTGTCTTTGCTGGCGGACTGGTCACCGTGCTGATCATCTATGCCATGGCCTGGAAAGGCGGTGTCGGACCACGACGGATGATTTTGATTGGCATCGGCCTCGGCGCCCTGCTCGCAGCGGCACGCACCGTTGTTATGATACAGAGCTCCATCCAGCACACCGCTCAGGCCCAGGTCTGGCTAAGCGGCAGTCTGAATGCGGCCAACTGGCAGCAGGTTCAGATTCTGTCATTCTGGTATTTGTTGCTGTTGCCATTCCTGATACTCGCCATGCGCAGCCTTTCTGCACAAACGCTTGGTGATGATCTGGCAAAGAGCCTCGGCAGTCGTCTCAATCATGAACGATTTGGTTTGATCATGCTCAGCACCGCACTGGCCACTGCAGGTGTCGCATTCTGTGGCAGCATCGGATTTGTTGGATTGATGGCACCCCATATCGCCAGACGACTGCTGGGCAATATGCCGGAACTCCACCTGCCCGGCTCCGCACTGGTGGGTGCATTACTGGTACTGGGCAGCGACCTGGCCGGACGCATGATTCTGGCGCCCATGGAAGTTCCCGTCGGTATCTTTACCGCGCTGATTGGCGCGCCTTACTTTATTTATCTATTGGTCAGTAAAAAATGACGTGTGCCGTTCTGCAAAACCAGCAACTGTCACTGGGTTATGGCGGTGAGGTCATTATCGACAATCTCACCCTGGATATTCCTGGAGGAAAAATCACCACACTGATTGGTGCCAATGGCTGCGGCAAATCGACACTGTTGCGCGCCATGGCTCGGCTATTGAAACCCATGACAGGCACGATCCTGCTGGACGGCAAAGATATCACGCGTAGCGCGACCCGTGACATTGCCCGCAAAATGGCCATCCTGCCGCAGTCCCCTGTAGCTCCCGAAGGGATGACCGTATTGCAACTGGTTCGTCAGGGACGCTATCCGCATCAGAGCTGGCTGAAACAGTGGTCAGAAGAAGACGAGCGTTGTGTGAAACAGGCACTTGAAGCCACGCAAATGGCCGCTTTGAGTGAACGACTGGTGGACTCCCTGTCCGGCGGACAACGACAGCGGGCGTGGATTGCCATGACGTTGGCCCAGAACACCGATGTGATTCTGCTGGATGAACCGACCACCTATCTCGACCTGAGTCACCAGATCGAGATCCTGGATTTGCTGTTTGACCTGAACCGACACTCCGGGCGTACCATTGTCATGGTTCTGCATGATCTGAACCTCGCGTGTCGGTATGCGGATAACATTGTTGCCGTCAAAAAAGGGAAGGTATACGCCCATGGCGCACCTGAAGATGTGATTACCCGCGAGTTGGTTCGCCAGGTATTCGGACTGGAATCACGTATCGTGCCCTGCCCGCTGTTTGGTACTCCCACCTGCGTGCCTGAAGGAAAAGGCAGACAGTCGTTGTAAGACTAAAGCATCGATTTATACGGGACAGATCAAACCTATAAAAAAGCCCGATTGTTTCAGCAACCGGGCTTTTTTCATAGCAGAGGATAAAATGGAGTACCGTTGTTAGCGAACCATATGCAGGAAGTACATATGCTTCTCATACTGGTCAATAATGTCGCCAATCACCTGGTCGCGGGTCCAGCCCATGATGTCATAATCCTGCCCACCTTCTCGCAGGAAGACCTCGGCCCGGAAATATTTGCGTTCGTCATCATCTTCATCATCCATCATGAAGCTCGGCTGCAAATAAGCCCTGGGATAGACCTGATAAAGAAAATCATGCTCCTCGCCATGAAACACCTTGAAGCTTGGCATGCTTTTCTCTTCATCAAACACGATATTGCTTTCCACCCCCTGCTTCTGCAGCTCAACCGAGACTGACTCCATCGCCGGCAACACCACTTCCTTCAAGAAACGGTTGACATCAAACCGACGGGGAAAATGCACCATGTTATTGAGCCGATGCTGCCACGGTATCGGATTGCGTCCTACTTTAGGTGTCAGGGTTGCCTGCGCCAGACTGTCTTTCTTGGTGGCATCAACCGCGAGCGCTTTGAGCAAACCATAACTCGCCATCAGAAGAATCATGGCAAAGGGCAATGCGCTGGCGATGGTGGCAGTCTGCAACGCCCCCAGACCTCCGGCCATCAACAGGACAATGGCCACAATACCCACCAGGCAGGCCCAGAATACCCGCTGCCAGACCGGTGTCCGGCTTTCGCCACCAGAGGCAAGCATATCAATCACCATGGCGCCGGAATCCGATGAGGTGACAAAAAACACCACCACCATCAGAACCCCGACAAAGGAGAGAATATCAGCCATCGGGAAATAGCCCAGGAACTGGAACAGCGCCACAGAGACATCCTGCTGCACCACCTCACCCAGGGCAACTTTATCCTGATGCATGATCATATCAATGGCCGTATTGCCAAACACGGTCATCCAGAGGAGAGTAAAGCCGGTTGGCACAAAGAGCACACCAGTCACAAATTCACGAATCGTTCTACCCCGAGAAATACGCGCAATGAACATGCCGACAAACGGTGACCAGGATAACCACCAGGCCCAGTACAACAGCGTCCAACCGCCCATCCAGTCAGAGGATTCATAGGCGTACAAGTTGAAGGTTTTGCTGACAATCTCAGACAGATATCCGCCAGTGTTCTGCAAGAACATCTGCAATAACAGGACAGTCGGCCCAACAAGAATCACCAGCCCCAGCAACACCAGTGCCAGTATCAGGTTAAATTCAGACAGTCGTCGTATGCCTTTTTCCAGCCCGGTGGCCACAGAAAGTGTCGCCAATGCACTGATAACAACGATCAACACCACCTGCACCTCACGGCTCACGGGGAGATCAAACAGGTAATTCAACCCGGAATTCACCTGGAGTACACCATACCCCAGCGAAGTAGCGACACCGAAAACGGTTCCGAGAATGGCAAAAATATCAATCGCATGCCCGATCGGCCCATAAATACGATCGCCGATCATAGGATATAACGCGGAACGCAGCGTCAGGGGCAGCTTATGTCGATAACCGAAAAACGCGAGAATCAGGGCGACAATGGCATAAATCGCCCAGGCATGAAGTCCCCAGTGGAAGAAGGTCAGCTTCATGGCCTCACGGGCCGCTTCCACCGTCCCCGGTTCGCCGACAGGCGGCGATAGGAAATGCATGACCGGTTCCGCCACACCGAAAAACATCAGGCCGATCCCCATGCCAGCGGAGAACAGCATGGCAAACCAGGAACCGAAACTGAAATCCGGCTCAGCATGATCCGGTCCGAGCTTGATATCCCCATAACGGGACAACCCGAGAAACGCGACACAGATCAGGATCAGTGCAACAGCGGCAACGTAAAACCAGCTGGCATTGGTGACGATACTGCCCTGAATATGGTTAAACCATCGATCGGCATGATCAGGAAACGCCGCCGTCATCCAGACCAGCAGACAGATAAGGAAAGCAGCACCAAAAAAAACGGGAGGATTGATCGTGTGTCTTGACGGCTGTTGATTCGCCGGATTGGACATAGGGCAGGAGGCTCCTAGCTTATGTGAAGGTTAACTCAGCTGATTTGAAGCACAGTAAAGACAGTGGGCGACAGGAAGCAGCAAGCAAACGTGATACAGGAAACCCTGTCTAGTCTAGACAGTCATTCCAGGCAGGGCTGGCACCCTGTCTCGTTGAACGAGACAGACTGTAGCATTTTAGACGTCTGAATTCACGGTAAGTTCCCCCTGCCACAAGGGGGAAGCATGTCCGCAATCCCTTGGCTAACGGCCAGTACCCTGTGGTGTGAATGGGTTCAGCTGAAAAAATAAATACAATAGATCCACCAGCAGACCAGTATGAAAACATTAAAATGATTCATCAGGGGCTTTAACATACGATTCCCTTCAGCTGGCATTTCATTTGAAATATCCATTTCTCAGCACAGCACTCAAAATCAAATCGGGCCGTTAATCGAATGCCTTCAAGCGTTGTCGCAAAATCTGCATTGATACGGCATTGATCCTGCGAAATCACCGCCGCAATGGCAGAGAAAACGTTCAATTGTTCATTGGCATGATCCTGACTCGTCGTATGAATATCAATGACGACACTCGTCGATTCATTGCCTGCAAACGTCAGCATGTTAACCCCCAGGAACATTATTGGAATCTATCCTGTAATAATCCCTGGCCGGCAATAAGCCAGCCTGTTTTTTACTATAGGTTTTGTCATGTTTGATTATATGGACATAAATCAACAAGCCGGAGATAAAATAAAGCCAACCAGACAACAAGCCTTAAAATGTTTGAATAGCGCGTAAACAAATCAATTGTCGTGTGGTTTTTTATGCATGCATTTGATTGCGACAACTGCACAGCATCCCGCCTGATCGCGCGCTCTAAACCGTAAAAACCCCTGAAACCTACGCACTTTTAATATGTCCTGATGTCATAAAAAGCACTGTCTGCTAGACAGACAGGTACTGTAACTGATACAAAAAGGACGACAGACACAGTACAAACGTCTGTTTTAGACAATAAAAGAAAAGGTGTGCTGTATGGTAGTGAGTGAGATGTTCCCCGCAGAAAACCTGAACGCCCGCGTAGAAGATATCCTTACCCTGTACAACGCCAGCCTGATGGCTCGTATGACCGATTACTTCACCTGCCCGACCGACTGGTCCGGTGCGGCGGAAACAGCCGCATTCCAGTTGGGCAAAGACTTTGGCCTCAAGGCTCAGGATGCCCATTTTGGCATTACAGACCTGGACAAGGCGTTGGATCGCGGCATCAAGCAACACATCCAGCATGCCGCCGCCATGCAATACGGCGCTAACGCCATGATGCGCGCCTGAATCGACCCGATTAACGATTATTCCTCGACAATCCGGATGATGTATTCATGCCAGTCATCCGGATTGGGCACTGCCTCTTCTGAGACAGCCATACCACGAACAGAAAACCCTGCCTCATGGACACTCTCGGCATCATCGGTCACCAGCGGATGCCACTCCGGCAGATCATAGCCTTCTACCAGCAAGCGGTAGGCACAGCTATCGGGAAGCCAGCCATAGTCTGCGATTGTCTCAGGCGTAAAACGAATACAATCAGGCACGTGTCGTTTTCTACCGACATAGTCTTTACAGCGGCAACTACTGGCGTCTAGCAGCTTGCATGCGACGGCGGTTGTGTAAATGACATCCGTTTCCGGATCAATCAACTTATTCAGGCAGCACCGACCACAACCGTCACAGAGGGACTCCCACTCTGACAGAGTCATTTCATCCAGGGTCTTGGTTTGCCAGAAAGGCAATGGCGGTTGAGCGATCATGGGCAACTGACAAAGCAAAAGAGCGGCATCATACGCCCCACAGTAGCCGACGCCAACCGAGAGAACTACTCACGCGTGATGGAAATCCCTTGACGGATATGCCAGCGCCGCATGGCTGCATAAACAACGGCGCTGGACAACAGGGCGATTCCACCATAGAACAACACCGTTTCGCCGGCACCGATCACCGCCCAGAAGCAATAGGCCACCCCCAGAACACTTAACAGCGTTGTACGACGCCCATACGTCGTCCGCAGGCCTTCTTTTTCCATGACAACCAAGGCAGACAGCAGCGTATAGATATAAGCCATTAATGTCAGCAGAACAGCCATCAGCGCAATAATTTCGTATTGTCGGTTCAGGGTCGGCGAAAGGGTCAGCAACAGTAGCAGCGACATCAGGATCGCCGTCACAATCAACCCGTGAACAGGCGCATTATGACGATTCACCCGCGAAAAAAGCTGGGGAAACAGGTAATCGTCTGCGGCGGCCTTGGCAATCTGGCCCTGCATCAGGATCCAGCCATTCAGGCAACCAAAACAGGCAATAATTGCCAGTACACTGACCAGCCCCCCAGCCCAGTCTCCCAGGATATGCGATGCCACCAATGAGAAGGGGGCCGTTGATTGCGCCAGTTCTGACGCCGGCACAATGCCCATAAGAACTGTCGTACTCAGAATATAGAGAGCCGCGGCCAGCGACGTCCCGACAACCGTGGCTATCGGCACATCCCGCTCCGGTTTTTCAGCCCGGCCGGCAAGGACGCAGGCTGATTCCAGCCCCAGAAATGACCACAGCGTCAAGGAAGCCGCAGCCGTAATAGTGGCCAGTGTCGAGTGGCCTGATGTATTACTTGCAGCCACCAGCACGCTTCCGTCAAACCAGAACCAACCCAACAAGGCGATTGCCACGACAGGTATCAGCATGCAGGTGGTTGTCACCGTCTGGAACTTCCCAATCAGGCGTATCTGCCGCGTGTTGAGTATTGTCAGCAACCAGATGACGCAGACGGCCATCACACAGGCTGGCAACGGTTGTGCAAGCACAGGAAAAAAATGGGCAAGATAACCGACGCCGGCAAGTGCGATGGCGGTATTGCCACCCCAAATCGCAAACCAATAGCCGTAGACCACCTGGAAACCGGCAAAATTGCCAATGCCGGCACGGGTGTAGGCATACATCCCGCCCGCACGAGGCATCAGGAAACCCAGCCGGGCAAAGACCATGGCCATGATAATGGCGCCACCGGCTGTCAGCAGCCAGCCCAGCAGGCTTACTGAGCCCAGTGCGGCAAGACTGGAAGGCAGTAGAAAAATACCGGATCCCATCATATTGCCGGTCACGATTACCGTCAGCGGTAAAAGTGTCAGTTTTTTTTCGCTACCCCCCATGATGACGCTCCATGTACTACCTTGGGTATTTATTGAGAAAGTCTAGTAGCTGAGACCTGCGAAATGGTTCGTCAGTTCCAGCTTAATGTCAGGAATCGCCCAAACGCTGTAGAAGTGGCAATCGTCCCCCTGTAAATCCTTATTTTCCGCTATATGCAAAAGCGTATAATCTCACGCTTTCTCATATACCCTATCTATCAAGTTCCCTGAGATGTTCGCAACTGCCATCAGACAAAGCCTGCAAGAAGGCTATCGCGCACGTGATCTGCGCAAGGACTGTGTTGCCGGCATAACCGTCGGTATTGTCGCCGTACCCCTCTCGATGGCGCTCGCCATCGCCAGTGGCGCTGCACCGGAAAACGGCCTTTATACGGCCATTATTGCGGGTTTCCTGATCGCCCTGTTCGGCGGCTCGCGATTCAATATCACAGGGCCAACGGCAGCGTTTGTCGTCATCCTGCTACCCATCACGCAGCAGTACGGACTGGGTGGACTGATGGTGGCAACGATTATGGCCGGCCTGATCCTGCTGGCCATGGGTCTGTTAAAACTGGGCAAACTGATTGAGTTTGTCCCCTACCCCGTCACCGTTGGTTTCACGGCCGGTATCGGTGTGGTCATCGCCACCCTGCAGCTGAAAGATTTTTTTGGTCTCACTCTCCACGAAATGCCGGAGTTCTACCTCGCGAAAGTCCAGGCACTGGTGCTGGCACTACCCTCACTCAATATCTGGGATACCCTGACGGCTTCCGTGACACTGGCCACTTTCCTGCTCTGGCGAAAGTTCAGCCGCAAGCTTCCCCCGCACCTGCCCGCACTGATCGCGGGCTCGCTGTGTGCGTGGATCATCACCCAGCTTGTGGCTAACCCCGACATCGCCACTATCGGCTCCCGCTTCAGCTGGTCCATTGAAGGTATGAGCGGACAGGGCATTCCTCCCCTGCTACCCCACCTTGCCCTGCCCTGGAATCTGCCAGGCCCAGATGGTCAGCCCCTGGGCCTGTCCTATGGCCTGATCAAAGACCTCATGACCGCGGCTTTTGCCATTGCCATGCTTGGTGCCATTGAGTCGCTCCTCTGCGCCGTGGTGGCCGATGGCATGACCCGCACACGGCACAATCCTAACAGTGAGCTGATCGGCCAGGGTATCGGCAATATTGTTGCGCCGTTCTTTGGTGGCATTCCTGCCACCGCCGCCATTGCCAGAACCGCCACCAGCATCCGCAGCGGATCGGTATCGCCGGTCGCCGCCATGGTTCATGCGCTCTTTGTGCTACTGTCCGTCCTGTTGCTGGCCCCCGTACTCGCTATCGTCCCCATGGCGTCGCTGGCAGCCCTGTTGATGATGGTGGCCTGGAACATGAGCGAAGCGCCGCACTTCATCCGGGTGGTTCGTGTGGCCCCCCGGCAGGATGTCGCGGTTCTGTTGACCTGTTTTGTCCTGACCGTTGCTTTTGACATGGTCATTGCCGTCACCGTGGGCATGCTGCTGGCCGGATTGCTACTGATCAAGCGCATCAGCGACCTGACCCGCGCCGACCGGATTGAACATCATGCCCACGAGGACACCGTTTCACTGCCGGATCCGATCGAAATCTACGATATCAACGGCGCGCTGTTCTTTGGTGCAGCACAGCGGGCGCTCAGCATGATTCAGCGAATGGATGACCACATCAAGGTTGTCATCCTGGATATGAGCGACGTCAACATGGTCGACATGACGGCAATTATCGCCATGGAAAACATTCTGAACGATTTACAGAAGCGTGATATCGGCCTGGTGCTGAACAACCTGGAGCCGCGTATCATTCTGAAACTGCGCAGGGCAGGCATTCGCAAGCGTAAAGGTGACATTGACTTCGGGCGGAATATGCAGGAAAGCTGCCGCCACGCGATGGCGCAACTGCAGCTTCGGTCATAACCTCAAACACACTCGTCAGGAATACGGACATCACTGATGACACCTCCCGATGTTTTTTCCCGGTGCCATTGTTACAATGGCACCGCTTCATCATGAAGCCTTACCCGGATGAAGGTAGCAGGAGAGCGGTGAATGGTTATTCAGAGCCATCACCCACCGAAGAAGTAAATCTTTCAGGTGTCTCCCCCGGCAAACAGCCCTTGCTGTATGCCGGATGACGTGGACTGCTACTGGACGGGCCTCTGGAGAGATCCGGTGCAAAACCGGACGCCGAAGGAGCAAAAACGGTTTTTTAGCAATACTTAAAAAAACCGTTTGAAACTCTCAGGCAAAAGGACAGGGGACAGGCTTACTTCCGCTTTCGGGACCGATGCGCTTACCGCCAGTACTGGTGGTGTCGTCTAATCTTGCGCCCTTCTGGAGTACAACCTGCTTCTCCTTCTGAAAAAACGCTGCAGTATCAGTTTTTGACGGAGGATTTACATGCTCGACGCGTTACATACGGTACTTGAAACCGTGGACGACTGGGTCTGGGGACCGCCCCTGCTCATTATTCTGGTGGGTACCGGTGTCTACTTCACCCTCAGGCTGGGTCTGTTGCAGATCCGTTACCTGCCACGTGCACTCGCCTTCCTGTTCACCCGGGACAACACCGGCGCCAAAGGCGATATTTCAAGCTTTGCCGCACTTTGCACCGCGTTGTCAGCCACTATCGGCACCGGTAACATCGTGGGTGTCGCTACCTCCATCAAGACCGGCGGACCGGGGGCACTGTTCTGGATGTGGCTCGCTGCCTTCTTTGGCATGGCGACCAAATACGCCGAATGCCTGCTGGCCGTGAAATACCGCCGTACCGATGCCAAGGGCCAGATGGCCGGCGGCCCCATGTATTACCTGGAAGACGGACTCGGGCAACGCTGGCTGGCTCGCCTGTTCGCGTTCTTTGGTGTTGCCGTCGCTTTTTTCGGCATCGGCACTTTTCCCCAGGTCAACGCCATCACCGATGCCGCCGCCCTCTCCTTCGGCATTCCGGTCAGCGTTTCAGCAACGGTATTAACGCTGCTGGTCGCCATGGTCATCCTGGGAGGTATCACCAGCATTGCCGCCGTAGCAACCCGGATAGTCCCGTTTATGGCCCTGCTCTATATCGGCGCCTGCCTCCTGGTGCTTGGCAATAACATCACTGCCTTGCCGGATGCCGTTGCGCTGGTGATTCGCAGTGCGTTCACACCAACAGCTGCGGCCGGCGGATTCCTGGGGGCAACGATCATGCTGGCCATCCAGTCGGGTATTGCCCGGGGGGTCTTTTCCAATGAGGCGGGGCTGGGTAGCGCTCCCATTGCCGCAGCGGCGGCAAAGACGCATTCACCCGCGAAACAGGGGATGGTCGCCATGACCGGCACCTTTTTCGATACCCTGATCATCTGCACCATGACCGGCCTGACACTGGTCATCACCGGTGCCTGGCAGGGCGAACAGGCAGGCGCTGCCATGACCAGCGAAGCCTTTGCAACGGGACTGTCTGCCTTTGCCGGCCAGTATGTGGTCACCATCGGCCTGGTCTTTTTTGCGTTCACCACCATCCTGGGCTGGAGCTACTACGGCGAGAAGTGTTTCACCTACCTGTTTGGCGTTCGTGGGGTGAGGATTTACCGTCTGATCTATATCCTGCTGGTTGGCGCCGGCGCCTTCCTGACGTTGGATATGATCTGGATTCTGGCGGATATCGTGAATGGTCTCATGGCCGTGCCTAATCTGATTGGATTGATCGGCCTCCGGCATGTCGTCATTGCAGAAACCCGTGTTTTCCTTGACGGGCTGCGGGACGAAAAAACGGTCTCAGACTGAGACAAGCCCATAAAAAAACACCGGCGCCTGCCGGTGTTTTTTTTCAGGGTAGGATCTACGGCCTTACCACATAAGGTCATCCGGAATCTGGTAGTCCGCATACGGATCATCTTCATCGACTTCCTTGCGGGTATTCAGCACCAATATGGCCGACTCGTCACGCTCTGCAATCTTTTCTGCAATACGGTAAGGCACCAGGTAATACTGGTCATCCAGACCGATAACTGCCAGCTGCCCATTGGCAATCCGATCCAGTTGCTTCTCAGAGATATACCACTTTTTGATCGTACCGCGATCATTGAAACGATAAGGTGTTTCACCTTCTTCTTTGGCGACCTGGTGATCACTCGCCAGCTGACGGATCTGAGCCTGGATCGCCTTGCGGGTGCGCTCCTCTTCCCGCTGACGATTCAGTTCACGGTCACGAGCCGCCTGCTCTTCACGGGTTTTCTGCGCTGCAGCTTTGTTGGCCGCAGAACCATCGTCCTTACCGGACTTGCGATCCTTTTTCTTCTGGGTACGGGCTTGCTGGTGCTGCTTTTTGCTGACCGCACCGGCTTTCAGCAACTGGTCTCGTAATGACAGGCTCATAACTCTCAATCAATACCAATGAACAATTGGTGCGATTATACCCTCACAACCCGCAATCGCACCCCCAGGGTTGTACAGAATGATACCTCTCTCTAACATGCCAGTTAGCGTTCATAACAAACTAGGATGTATACGTGAGTCAAACGCAATGGACATGGGATTTACCGTCACCCTTTATCATGACGGTGTCGGCCGGATTCGAACATACTGACCGCCTGGGTCACGTGAACAACACCGTGTACCTGCAATGGATGGAACAGGCTGCCTGGCTGCATATCACGGATCTCGGCGCCCCCTGGTTTGCCTGGCAGCAGGCTGATCGCGCCATGGCAACCGTCGACACCCATATTCACTATCACGCTGCGGCATCATCTGGTTCGCTACTGAAAGTCGGCACCTGGCTGACCAGGGCAAACCGTCTGCATGCCAGCCGCCACTTCCAGATTATCCGCACCAGCGATGGCGCCACGCTGGTTACCGCGGATATTGATTACACCTGTATTGCCATCTCCACCGGTAAACCAGCCCGCATGCCGGCTTTTATGGTTAACGCTCACCAAGCCGGAGTAACCCAGCCAGCAACGCCCTGACACTATTGACCGGTAAATTGAGGCTTCCGCTTTTCCAGGAATGCATTGACGGCTTCACTGTGATCCCGGGTGCCATGCAACGTCGCCTGCAGGCTGGCGGATGCAGCCAACAGTTCAGGCAATGGCATTGTCTGCCCCTGCTGCAGGAGTCGCTTGGTCGCTTTTAAGGCCAGCGGGGGATTCGCAGCGATTTCCTGTGCAATTGCATTGGCGCACGACATCAGTTCATCCCCACGAACCACTTCCGAAACCAGTCCCCAGCGACAGGCCGTTTCTGCATCAATCGATCGTCCGGTCAATGCCATCTCTGTCGCACGACTGATACCGATAACACGGGGTAAAAACCAGGCACCGCCATCCCCCGGAATCAGTCCCATGTTGATAAAGCTTTCCGCAAACAGTGCAGTGTCTGAGGCAATACGAATATCGCACATACAGGCAAGGTCACAGCCCGCACCGACGGCCGCACCATTGACTGCGGCAATAAGCGGCACTTCAACCTGCGACAAAGCCAGGGGAATGCGCTGAATGCCCTGTCGATAATTCTCCATCAATGCCTTTTCATCGCCAGCGAACATGCCCTGCTTATCTCGCATATCCTTGAGATTGCCACCGGAGCAGAAGGTGCTCCCTGTGGCTGTCAGGATCGCCACACGAATCGAATCGTCTTCATTCAATCGATGACAGGCTGACACCAGGGCCTCAACCATATCAGACTCAGAAATGGCATGACGCGTTTCAGGTCTGTTCAACGTAATCGTGGCAATGTGATCCTGCTGCTCAAACAACAGTATTGGCTGTTCTGGCATAGTCGTATTCCGCTTCAAATCAAAAGACAATGACTGCGTATTTATTATTCATTACATAATGGTTCGCATGATGGCAGAGATCCTTGCCTGCTGCATCCTACAATCTCCTTGGGATATGGCATCGGTAATCCCTGTTACGTCGATGTGCTCAGGCAGACCGTAGAATAGTAAAATGTAGTGCTATTTCCAAAACACCCTGGCAAGCATTCCTTCTTATCGGTAACAGCCACCCATTGCTTTTTCGACGTTCTGGCGATAGGGTGCGCGGGTTTAATCGCAAGGATCAGTTTGCCCGCCATGCAAGAGGCCAGCCTGGAAGCGTTACAGGTATTCATCTCCGTCATTCGGGAAGGCAGTTTTACCTCAGCGTCTCGCTATCTTGGCATCCCCGCCTCGACCGTCAGCCGCAAAATCAGTCAGCTTGAGAAATGCCTTGGCTGCCGTTTATTAATACGTTCCACCCGTCGTCTGCAATTGACGGAAACGGGTCAGCGCTATTTCCACCAATGCGCTGCGGGGCTTGACGCGATTGAAGCCGCTAACCGGGAATTGCAGCAATCCCTGGAAACACCGGAAGGCCTGTTACGCATTACCGCCCCCATCAACCTGGCCAGCAGTTTCCTGTCACCACATTTTGCAGATTTCAGTGTCGAGTGGCCGACCATCTGCCTTGATATTGACCTGACCAATGACTTCCCTTCCTTTCTGGATCAGTCGATTGATGTGGCCTTTGTGGGGGGAGAACTGCCCGATTCTGATCTGATCGCCAGACCCATCGGCCGTCTGCGTTATGGCCTGTATGCCAGCCACCACTATCTCAGGGAACGCAGCATGCCGGAGCATCCGGACCAGTTATCCCACCATGACCTGATCATGACCTGGCCGTTGAAAGAGTGGCGCCTGACTCACCCCGGAGGCGCCTTTATCCGCGTCCAGAAACCGCCACGCATCAACGTCAACGAGATGTTTACAGCGGTGATCGCTGCGGGGCGGGGACTCGGGATAGTGAATCTGCCCCATGCCTATGTTGCCATGCACAAGGACAAGGTTCCCCTCACCCCGCTACTACCGGAATGGGAAGGGGCATGCCGCACACTCAGTATGATCTATCACAGCCGTGAACATCTGCCGAGGCGCGTTCGCCTGTTTATGGATTTCATGCAGGAACGCCTGCACCCGGTACTGGGCGACAGGCACTCAGGCTATTCGGGTTAACAGGATTTGAACCAGCGGCACGGTCAACAGCGTCAAGAGTGTCCCTACCATAATCGCCCGTGCAGCCCCTTTGGTGTAAATCCCATACTGTTCAGCGATTACGTACACATTGGCGGCCGTCGGCAAGGCGGCCAGCAAGGTTCCCATACGCAGCCACTGCCCGCTGACACCCAGGTAGCGCAGGCAGACCAGCGTTAACAGTGGTTGCAGTATCAGTTTGGCACCACTGACGACCAACAGACTGGCCACTTCCCGTGAACCACCAGGCACTGGTAAAGGTTGCTCCGCCGATCGTCCAGCCAGCACCATTCCAATAGCAAACAGAGCCACGGGGCAGGTAGTATCAGCCAGCATATGCAGAAATCGACTGATTGGTACAGGGATCGACAACTGCATCCAACTGATCAAAAATCCGACAACCGTCGCCAATATAAAGGGATTCATAAGGACGCGAAAAACAATACGCCCGACCAATTGATGGATGCGATACCCCTGCGTGGCGTAATGCAGCTCAATCTTGGCCAGGGCTAACGCCAGCATGACATTTGACAGAACCGTGGTGATCACCGCAGCAATAATGGCATCCGGGGAATCAGGGAACAGCCCCAGCAACAAGGGAATACCGATATATCCCGTATTCGCAAACGACGCGGTATACGACTGTATGCCACTTTCTGCTATCGACCGTTTCAACAGGCAGTGAGCAAACAGAAAAACCCCGATATAGACGCCCATTGCCGCCAGAAGGTAGCCGATCATGAAGTCCCAGCGAAGAATCTGATTCACGGACGCTTCCCCAAGCCCCGTGATCAGCAGAGCGGGCACCGCGAAATAATAGACGTAACGATTCAATGCCGTATCACCACCGGATGGCAGCAATGAATAACGGGCAGCAATACCGCCGGACAGCATCATGGCAAAGACGGGAAACAGTGCACTCAGGAGAACAGCCAAAACGAATACCATCTCATCATCAGGAATCATCCGATCATAAGACGTCGCCAACCTGCAGAAAAAGCCGCGTTATCGCAAAGAATCCCGTCGATTATGCCATGAGCGTAATGAATACCCCGATACGACGGGATTGGACTATTCCGTTGATTATTCAGCAGCGTGCAGCAGCCGTTGCCAATACCCGACATCCAGCCTGCGGCCAAACTTGACGCCGACCTCCCGCAAATGCGCAACCTGCACAAAGCCCAGTCGTTCATGCAGTCGGACACTGGCCTCGTTTGGCAGTGACACGATACCGATCACCGTATGCATGGACATGGCCGACAGTCGTTCACACAGAGTCTCATAGAGCTGCACTCCCAAGCCACGGCCTGATGCCTCTTTTGCAATATAAACACTGACTTCACAGGCATAGCGGTAAGCAGACCGATCTTTCCAGACACTGGCATAGGCATAGCCCAGGACATGCCCTTCCTCCTCAATCACTAACCAGGGAAACTGGGTCTGTATGGCAATAATACGATCAAGCATGGCAGCCTCGGTGAGCACCTGCTCTTCAAAGGTTGCTGTACTTTCTTCAATATAATAATTATAAATCGCGCAGACACGGGCAGCGTCTTCCGGAACACAATCACGAATCATACTCTCTCCTCCCGTGACAGGTATGCATTCAAGGACTTAACAGGCAAACCTTCCATGCAATGGCAAACCCTCTCCGCAACCGTGACACCCGGCCATGGTGTTGCATCCGGGCAACACCCGGACCCGCGCTTTCCAGAAGGCTCCGTGAATCGGCAGTTCCCTCTGTTCGAAGAACTCGGCCTTAATTTATCGGGATTCTACCAAGGCACACTGAATCTCTCTATCACGCCAGCAGCTTACCGGATTGTTACACCATATCGTTGTTTTCGCGGTGTTAAATGGTGTGACGCCATGCCACCGGAAGACTTCTCCTTTTTCCGATGCAAAGTCGGTACTCACACGGATCATCTGGCCGATGGCTACGTCTACTACCCGCATCCGGAAACCAAGCCAGACCATTTCCAGTCACCGGATATTCTGGAAATCATTACCCAGCCTCTGCCTGGTATAAAATATGGCTCAGCGATGATACTGCAGCTGAATCCCGGGGAGATCAGTGTCCTGTAACCAATCACTCATGCGAATGGCTGCACATGCTGTGCAAGATCCCCCTTTTCCAGTCGCTCAAGCAACTCATCCCCCAAACGCTGGCTTTCCCGAATCACGGTTTGCCAGTACTGGATGCGCTGCTGGTCATCCATGCGGACAAAATCTTTCCGGTCAGGAATTTTTCCATACGGCAACTGACTGACAAATGCCGGTGATGGCGCCACCATGACAACATTCCGGTAATTGTGCGCAGAGGGTTTGCGCCATTTTAGTGATTTGTCGAACCAGCCAGGTATCGCCCGGTCATAGAAATGCGGATAAAACACCAGCCCGTTACCCTCGTTAAATGGCAGGTCAAAATGGTAATCCGTGACACCGCCATCACGGTAGACACCGGGACCTGCACCGTGAATGTCACGCACCCCGGACAAGACCAGCGGGATAGAGCCTGACGCCACTATGGCATCCTCAATATTTTCTGCACTGATAGGCACCCGACGTGTCGGCAAGTCATTCAACGCCCAGAATGGCGGACGGGTATCCGGGTGATGAAACAAGACGCGCGTAAAAAAACGACCAAGATGGCGTCGGGACAAGGCATTTCCTGCAGCGCCCATCAAGAGTCCTGCCGCCTGCAGGTGGCGCTGTTCGTGGGCTGCCAACCCATGGCACTGGGTTGTGATGAGATTCAACTTAACCCAGGGATTAGCCACAATCTCGTTGGCTCCATTGTCTGCCAGCATCGCTTTGACAAGCTCACGACACTTCCGGGTGATTTCCTCAGCCGTTGCATGTTTTGAATACCGCTGGTACAGGTAACCCTGTTCAAAGCGTTCATGAGCCGATAATGGATCAGCCTGGGCAAGACAGGAAAACCGCCAGCAACCGGCAGAAGTGCCTAATAAGTGCAGTGGCTCTTCCCGGATCGGCAGAAGATGGGTCATGATGGCTTTGTCGAGTCCCGTCAGAACAAACCATTTAGGACCACCGGAAGCACCTGCCATGACCTCAACATCATGGAAAGAAAAACCATCGTTGCGTATTTTGCGAAGTGCGTCATCACCGGCACGGATGACGAGAGAGGAAGCTTTAGCCATGCATTTCTGAATAATTGTATTGAGCTGGCGATTGTTACAGATCGACACCAGAAAAAAAGCAGCAATAGGTGTCAATGGGTAGTTCATCGGTAACAGACACGCAAACGGTGTCTGTTACCAGACCACGACGATCAGAGGCCTTGTTCTTTTACGTAGGCATCCAGTTCGGTGAAACCACCAATATAATCCTGACCATGGAAAATCTGGGGAACAGTCTCTACCGGACGGCCAACCGTTTTTTCAAGGTCTTCTTTGGAGATACCTTCTTCATAAATATCAACATATTTGTAAGGCAGGCTTTTCTGCTCACAAAGCTCTTTCGCGCGGACACAAAAACCGCAACCAGGGCGACCAAAGATAGTAAACCGTTTCATGAAGTGCCTCAAAACTGTTAACACTGCAGGGACTGCCCTGCAGGCGGGGATACCCATTTTCTGCGCACCAGTATGCAACCAACCGCTACGAAAAAACAATTGCTTATTACAATCACGCACATAGATTGCCTGTATCGTATAAACCCTGCTCCCGCTCGCTGCCTATCAGCCGTTTAGCGTCAGAACCTCCCTATACTGAGGGTTATATCTCACCTTTGAGTTCACCAGTGGCGGGCAGAATACAGTAATGAAACAGATACTACTTATCGGTGCAGGGAAGATCGGCGCCATGATCAGTGAACTACTGGCCGGACAGGGCGGTTATGAGATCACGGTCGCCGACAGCCAGACGGCCGGGTTCGACCAGCTGCCGAAATACCCGGCTATCCATCCACTGCAGCTGGATGTCTACGATCATGGGGCACTCTCCGAGGCGCTCAAGGGTAAGTATGCCGTCATTTCTGCCGGACCGTACCATCTGAGTGCGATCATTGCAGAAGCCGCACTCAAACACCGCTGTCATTATCTTGACCTGACGGAAGATGTCGCCAATACGCGTCTGGTCAAGGCTTTGGCAGAAAATGCAGAAAGCGCCTTCATTCCACAGTGTGGTCTCGCGCCGGGTTTCATCTCAATTATTACGCATCACCTGGCCAGCCAGTTTGACCGCCTGGATAATGTCCATATGCGGGTTGGCGCACTGCCGACTTACCCATCCAACGGGCTCAAATATAATTTAACCTGGTCCACCGAAGGGCTGCTCAATGAATACAGCCAGCCCTGTGAAGCCATCGTTGAAGGCGAGCTGAAAGAGGTGCACCCCCTGGAGCAACTGGAACACTTTTCCCTTGATGGCATTAACTACGAAGCGTTCAATACATCCGGAGGGCTCGGCACCCTCTGCGAAACCCTGCACGGCAAGGTCCGTAACCTTAACTACCGTACCGTGCGCTATCCTGGTCACCGGGATGCCATGAAACTGCTGTTGAACGATCTTCGCCTGAAAGAGCGTCGTGATTTGCTCAAGGAGATTATGGAAGATGCTCTGCCCATCACACTGCAGGATGTGGTGCTCGTCTTTGTAACGGTCAGTGGCGAGATCAACAACCGTCTCGTTCAGGAGACCTGGACCCGAAAACTCTACGGCCAAAAGATCGGCGACCGTTTCTGGAGCGCCATCCAGACGACAACAGCCTCCAGCATCTGTGCCATGCTGGACTTACTTGCCGAGGGACGTTTACCCCAGAAAGGGCTGATCAGGCAGGAAGATACCAACTTCGAGGATTTTATAAACAACCGGTTCGGCCAGGTTTACTTGGGTTGTGAGAAGGTACTCAGTCAATCCCCCCTGCCGGGAGAACGGCTTGAAGCGTTTCGAACACAGAACTGAACGCACTCATTGCATTGGCGTTTTCATGGAAAATTGATTGAACGGGTCAAGAACCGTGTGTCCCGGCAACCGGGACACACTATACCCTGCTTATCCCTTATAGAGCTTCGGGTTCATCACATCACGTAACCAGTCACCCAGAATATTGATCACCATCACCAGCACAATCAACACCAGACCGGGAATAACGGTAATCCACCAGGAACCGGAGAAGATATATTCAAACCCACTGGAGATCAGTGAACCAAGCGATGGCTGGGAAACCGGCATCCCCAGCCCCAGGAACGAAAGCGCCGCCTCACTAATAATCGCATTGGCAATCTGAACAGTTGAGATCACCAAAATAGGCGACAGTGTATTTGGCAGGATATGGCGGAACATGATACGTCCGGAGCCGAATCCCATCACGCGTGCAGCCTCAACATACTCCTTTTTCTTTTCCGCCAATACGGAAGCCCTGACCGTACGGGCGTACTGCGGCCATTCCGCAATACCAATCACCAGGATCAGCATCACCATGGCCAGCTTGCTATAGAGCTCCGTACCAAAAGAGGCCTGGAACACCGCCAGCACAATAATGGCGACCATCATGGTCGAAAAGGAGAGCTGGATATCGGCTACCCGCATCAGGAAGCTATCGACCCGGCCACCCACATACCCCGCCGTCAGGCCAATCACCACGCCCAGGAACGCCTGCAGTAACACCGCACACAGGCCAATGGTAATGGAGATACGCATGCCATAGAGAATTGTGCTGTACAGGTCACGTCCCTGCGCATCGGTGCCCAGAAGGAACCGCTCATCACCCGCCTCATCCCAAATCGGCGGAATTTCTGAATCCATGATATCAATGGTGGAGATATCATAGGGATTAGTCGGCGCCAGCACGGGCGCCAGCAACGCTGCCGCCACCATCAGGGCAAAAATAGCCGCACACACCATCGCTACCCGATCGCGGGTAAAGCTGTACCAAAAAGTCGACTGACGAAAACGCTGCCAGCGGGATAAGGGAGCCGTTTCCTGGTCAGCAGCCGTCTGGCTGGCAATCATCGCATCGCTCATTGGCTGCTCCTTGTCAGTTTGACGGTTGGGTTAATCAAGCCGTAGATCAGGTCTACCAGGGTATTGACGATGACAAAGATCGCACCCACCACAATCAGGTAAGCGACAATCAAGGGTGTATCAACACGGTTGACCGCTTCCAGGAACAGAAAACCCATGCCCGGCCACTGGAATACGGCTTCTGTCAGGATGGTATAGGCAACCATGGTTCCGATCTGCACACCACCGACCGTGATGACTGGCAACATAGTGTTTTTCAGCGCGTGCAGGAAATAGATACGCGCTTTCTTCAGGCCTTTCGCCGTCGCAAACTTCACATACTCGGTGTGAAGTGCCTCTACCATTTCAGAGCGGATCAAGCGAATAAACAACGGCAGCATGATACTGGCCAGCGAAATGCACGGGAGAATCAGATGTAACAGCCCATCACGGGTGAGGTAACCGGACTCCCAGCCACCAAACACCGGCACCACATCACCACGACCATAGGACGGCAACCAGCCCAGTTCGATGGAAAACAGGTAAATACAGAAAATGGCGGTCAGGAAAACGGGCACAGAAATGCCCAGCAGACTGAAACCGAGAATGCCGCGGGTCAACCAGCTATTGGGTTTTATGGCACAGTAAACACCCGCAGGAATGGACAACAGGATAATGATCAGCGAGGCGCCGAATACCAGCTCAAGGGTAGCGGGCATCTTGCCAAGAATCACGTCCAGGGCCGGCTCCTTAAAGAAATAGGAGGTGCCCAGATCCCCTTGAACCGCTTTGACCAAGAAACGGCCATATTGCACCAGGAAGGGGTCATTCAGCCCCATCTCTTCGCGCAGCGCTTCACGCTCCGCTTCAGAAACCGCCTGGCCGACAAGCTCCCGCAACGGATCCCCCAGGTTATCCTGGATAGAAAAACTGATGATGCTGATCACAAACATCACTATGAGCGCCTGAATCAGGCGTCGGGCAAGAAATGCAAGCATGGAACCATCACTTATCTGTCAGGGTTCGGATGGCATAGACGCCACAGCGCATGCCTCCAGAAGGTCAGCCTGACTGCCTGCCACACCAGCAGGCAGCCAGTCACCTATTACTCTTCGATGACCAGGTCACCCAGGTAAGGGAAGTTCATCACGTTCACAACATCGGCTGCCTTCACCTTATTACCGGCACCCCAGGCCAGGTTCTGCCAGTGCAGTGGCACAAATGCCGCTTCGTCATACAGGGTACGCTCCACTTTCTGCAGCAAATCAGCCCGCTTGGCAGGGTCGGTTTCACTGCTGGCATCACGCACCATGCTGTCAACCAGCTTGTTGCAGTAGTTGCCACTGTTGTACTGCCCCCAGCCGGAATCAGCATCCGCACACGCGGTCAGGTACTCGGTGAAGTTGGCGGAGTCTTCAGTATCGGCATGCCAGCCAATCATCATGATGTCTGCAGCACGCTCATCAAATTCCGGCCAATATTGCGCCTTGGGCATGGTTTTCAGATCAACTTTGATGTTGATCTTCGCCAGCATACTGGCAACCGCCTGGGCAATCTTGTCGTCGTTGATGTAACGATTATTGGGCGCCATCATGGTGATGGTGAAGCCATCCTCATAACCAGCTTCCTTCATCAGAGCCTTGGCTTTCTTCAGGTCATAGCGCGGCTTGAGGTCTTCCTGGTAACCGGCATAGCCCTTGGGTCCCTGCTGTCCGGCGGCGGTGGCAAAGCCCTTCATGATTTTCTTGACAATGCCTTCATTGTTAATGGCATGCACAACTGCCTGACGCACCCGCTTGTCCTGAAAGGCTTCGACACGCTCCTGGTTCAACTGCAGGGTGATAATGCGGGTTCCCGGAAGGGTCACCAACTGTGTATTGTCGCTTTTCTTGATGCGTTCATGATCGGTAGGTGAAACCGGAAAGATGAAGTCCACATCACCGGAGAGCAGTGCCGCCACCCGGGTCGGGTCTTCCTTGATGGGGGTCATCACGATTTCATCAACATTACCAGGAGATTGCTTATCCCAGTAATCGTCAAACCGCTCAAAGTTAACCCGCACCCCCTGCTGGCGATAGGACACGACAAAAGGACCGGTGCCGGACACCATTTTTGAAGCAAACGTGTCCGAATGCTTTTTCAGCAGGTCCTTGGGCTGCCCCTTTTCATCGCTTCCGGTATAAAAGGCACTGTCCATCGGGAAGATATAGGTGGCTGCGTTGAGCACCAGCGGGTAGGGCTTTTCTGTCACGAGGTCAAAGGTCAGATCATCAATCACGTTCACCGCTGTGAAAGGTCCAAATACCCCTTTAAAGTCAGGGCTGGACTTCAAGCGATCGAAGGTCCATTTAACATCGTTAGCGGTCAGCGTATTGCCTGAGTGGAATTTCACCCCTTTACGTAAATGGAATCGCATGGTGCGGTCATCCACACGCGCCCACTTCTCGGCCAGCCGCGCCTCAAACTCCAGGTTCTGATCCCAGCGCACCAGGGGATCAAACACCATATGGGACATCTGCAATGTGCCACCGGAGAGCTGCTCATGGGGATCCAGCGATACAGGATCAGCGTCGTACGCCATCTTCAGGGTGGCGGCATTCGACCCCATCGTCAGTGACAGCGCCAGCATGGCGCCAGCCAGTTTTTTCACGGTTGTTTTCATTATTCCCCCGTTTTTTACGGATTGTTGTGTGTTGTTATTGCCTTGCTCTGTTTTTTTTCTTATCCAGCTACTGCCTGGCTGCCATTGCCCTGCATAACGGCAATGCTGGATTCAATCTCCAATCCATCCCGGGATAGCCCGTCAACATGCGGCATCAACCTGATCAGGTTGCGGGTATAGTCATGGGAAGGATGACTGAACAGTGTCTCGGTGTCGTTCACCTCAAGCAACGTGCCATGGCGCATAACACCAATGCGGTCACACATCTGCCGAATCACCGGAAGGTCGTGACTGATGAACAGCATGGTCAGACCCAGTTCATCCTGCAGGTCACGCAGCAGGTTGAGGATCTGGGCCTGCACCGACACATCCAGCGCTGATGTCGGCTCATCACAAATCAGAAAGCGCGGCCGGGTCGCCAATGCCCGGGCAATAGAGATTCGCTGGCGCTGGCCGCCGGAAAACTCATGGGGATATTTCACGCCCGCTTTGCTGCCAAGCCCGACATGGTCCAACAGATCCGCCACGATCTTGCGCGTCTGCTGTTCCGACTCCGCCAGACCATGAAAACGGATCGGTTCAGCAATGATATCGTTGATAACCATCCGGGCATTCAAGCTGGAATAGGGATTCTGGAACACCATCTGAATGTCACGCCGGAAAGGCTTGCGGGCTTTTTCACTCAGCTTCGTCAGGTCAGTGCCGGCGTAGTTCACCGATCCGGAATCTGCTGGATACAGACCCGCAATCACCCTGGCTATCGTTGACTTACCTGAACCGGACTCGCCCACCAGACCAAAGGTTTCCCCTTCACGGATACTGAAGCTGACATCGTTGGACGCCTGCACATATTGACGATTCTTTTCCAGAAACGCGGACCGGGTTTCAAACCGAAGACTCACATGCTGTACATCCAGCAACACATCATCAGGCAACCTGGCCTTGTCCTGCCCTGCCGGTAACGCTTCGCGCTGCCCTAACCAATGGTTTTTGACATCAATGGAACGGGTCTGAACCTTCTCGATATATTCCACCCTCGGAAAACGGCGCAGCCGGATGTCACTCCGGGGCACGGCGCTGATCAGGCTTTTGGTATAGGCGTGAGAAGGTGTCTGCAGGATTTGCATGGTTGGCCCAACCTCAACCATCTCCCCCATGTACATGACGGCTACCCTGTCGGTCACATTGGCAATCACGCCCATGTCATGGGTTACCAGCAGGCAACCCACCTGCAGCTCCTTACAGAGTTTGCGAATCAGGTTGAGAATCTGGTCCTGTATCGAGACGTCCAGCGCCGTGGTGGGTTCATCTGCAATAATCAGCTCTGGTTCACCGGACAAGGCAATGGCGATGACCACCCGCTGACGCATACCGCCGGAAAACTGGTGAGGATATTGCTTAATACGGACATGGGGCTCCGGAATACCCACCGACTCCAGCAGTTCAATCGCACGACGGTAGGCCTCTTCCTGGCTCACTTCAAGGTTGGCCAGAATGGTTTCCACCAGCTGGGTTTCTATGGTGAGCAGGGGATTGAGCGAGGTCATTGGATCCTGAAAGATAAATCCAATGCGTCGACCACGAATCTTGCGGATCGCTTCCCCATGCAAACCGCTGATATCCTGTCCATCCAGCGCCACACGACCACCGGCGACCCGTCCTGGCGGACTTAACAAATCAATGATGGCATTACCGATGGTGGATTTCCCCGCACCGGATTCTCCGACCAGCCCCAGGATTTCACCTTTTTCCACGGTAAACGACACATCCTGTACGGCAACCGCTGTACCGTGTCGCGACGGAAATTCGATACGCAAATCCTTCACGTCAAGCAAAGACATGCATTCCCCCTGGTGCTCATTGTTTTTTATTTCGAAATTAGTTATGAGCAGGCGACCGGTCCGGTGACAATACAAAAAAACAGGCTAAATCGGCCGACAGACAGCCAGAAAAAAGATCAGAGACAGGACCAGTCGCATACTTCTCTCTTGGACTGGAACCCGAATATAACAGGATGTAATGCGTAGTCAAACGAATGGTAATAGGTATAACTACCTATCGAGACCAGAAGTCAGGATTTCCATCTGAAGGAATAATTCACAAAAAACACATTAAGTCAGAAATTTCTGCGCCAACTGTTACAGGATCTGAATGATTACACTAACTGCCCGACCACCTCAAAGTGGTTATTATGAGGGCGAAAAGCTGGCAGTTAGGGAGCAAAAAGTACCATTATCCCTATTCTTTAATTAGCGGTCGCAGTCTGGCCAACTCACCTTAAGCCGCGGTCACAACCGATTCCACTGTTTTTTCCTGATACGGTCACGAAACACTCTCCTATTTCCCGACTCAAATCATCCAGACCAAAATACACCAGATCCACATTATTAAGTGGTGTTGCATCTGGGCGCCGATGCAGATGATCCCAAATGACATTGCGCAAAAACACTGCGCCAATAAACCAATCCAACAACATCAGTGATCGTGCCAAATTCCAGACAACGCATTCGCAGGTTGCCCTGACGGATTAACCATGCCATCTGCTGCTCCCAATCCGGCATGCAGCCCCCTTGGTACGCACAAAAAAGCCGCAGGTATCATCAGACACCTGCGGCTATTGTTCAATCATCCTGCCAGCATAGCAGATTAGGCAGAACGCTCCTGGACGGGCACCGGTGCCAGGGCTCCACCAAAACAGCGGATGGCAATCTTACGGCAATACTGCATGTAAACTCCATAAGGCCGAGCCAGGAATACCAGGCCGCCGATCTGACCGATACATGCTGTCACAATCTGGGAGACGGATGCTCCGGTGCTGGCCACCAGCACGATGTAAACCGGAATCTGGAACAATACGAATGCCACAACATCCAGAAACAGACGGCGGAAAAAACCACCGGCTTCCACACGCCCTACCTGCAACAGCCAGTCACGGAATACACCATAAGGACGTGCGATAGCAGCGTTCACTGGAATACTCAGCAAACGGGATTGCAACGACTGCTCAAAACTCAGACCCGACAGGCCAATTTCAATGGCCATGCCGGCAACCATGAAAAAGGTAATCATGGCAAAAGTATCTGCCAACGTTTCCCGCCGCTTGGTAGTCATCACATTCACCCTGCGAAAAAAAGCCATAACGCCCGGCCCCTGAGACCGGAATCCCTTTCACAAAATTTGTTGTCAATATTGCCCGAACGGGCACGCCAGAAATGGCCTGTCGTAGAAGGAGCCACCACAGTGAGGAACTGCAGTGTGTATTTCATACTTCTTGATGACGCGGGCACTGTAACGCCGCACTAGGCACTTCGCAATAGAGGAAATTGGCAGCAGTGTAAATGATTACCTTAAAAAACATGCCTAGTGTTTTACTCATATTCTCCTTTTTTGTTTTATCGATTCGTCTATTTTTTTGATTTTATTTAGCGGTTACAACTAACCCTGAAAAGTCAAAATCGTCACATCCCCACACGCCATGATCGAAATCAAGCGTGTATCCATGCCTACACTGCTAGAATATCGCGCACCAGAGTACAGACAGGTTTAATAACGGGTTAACACCACCCGCCAATTCAGCCCAGCTTCCGGAATCAGCCATGACAACCTCACCTTTTCAACAACGGATCACGACCACTCTGGACGCTGTTCGTCTACAACGCCCCCTGGTGCATAACATCACCAACAAGGTGGTCATGAATTTCACCGCCAACGGATTGCTGGCCCTGGGCGCTTCTCCGATCATGGCTGATGCCATCGAAGAAACCGCTGACATGGTCGACCTGGCCAACGCACTGGTGATCAATATCGGCACACCCAGCGACCGTACCGGTATGGTTATGCAATGTGCGGTCAGTCATGCCCATAACACGGGCAAACCCTGGGTACTGGATCCCGTAGGCGCCGCAGCCACCCGCTTTCGTCTGGACACGGCGCGCCTGATGCTGGAATATCGCCCCAATGTGGTGCGCGCCAATGCGTCTGAAATCCAGGCGCTGTATACCGGTGAGCTTGGCGGCAAAGGCGTCGACAGTACGGAAACACCTGAAGCTGTTGAATCCCTGGCCATGACGGCTGCCCGTGACTGGCAAACCACCATCGCCATCACCGGCGCCACCGACCTGATCACCGACGGTTACAAGCAAGTCCGCCTGCACAATGGCCACCCGATGATGGCACGTGTCACCGGTACAGGCTGTCTGGCCACGGCCCTGACCGGCGCATTCCTCGCCGTAGAAGGTGACGGACTGACGGCTGTCACGGCCGCCCTTGCGTTACTGGGTATTGCGGGAGAGCGTGCTGCCGCGGAGGTCGCCGGTCCCGGCTCACTGCATGGCAAACTACTGGACGAACTGTATCTTCTGACCCCAGACATAATGAACCAGCATCTCAAATTGGAAGAGCAATAATGCCGTTACCTGAAACACTCCGCCGGATTCCCCACCCACCGGTTGCCTGGTTGTTCAAACCGTTGCATGCCATCCCATGGTCGCTGCGAAACCGGCCACTGGCACAGGCACTGAATCACACCTTTCGCGAACCATTGTCTGACGGCGATTTCGATTGTCTGGAAGACCACTGGCTGCAGTTGTCTGTGACAGATTTCGGACTGGATTTCTACCTGACGGTCATTGATGAAAAGATCGTACTGGGCTCACCGCGACCCTGCGATGTCACTATTCGCGGTAACAGCACCGCCTTTCTGGCGCTAGCGTCACGCCGGGAAGACCCTGATACGCTGTTTTTCCAGCGACGACTGGTGATTGAAGGCAATACGGAACTGGGGCTGGCTATCAAGAACATGCTCGACAGCATTGACCTTGACCAGCTTCCCCAGCTGGTTAGGCAACTGCTTCAGACCAGTGACCGCCTGGTAGCACTGGCCAGCTAACGACCGTAACAGCACCTTGTCAGGACAAGGTGCTGTTCATCCCCGCTAGACAAAACCAGTAACCGTTACATTGATCAACGGACTGCAGCGGTAACTGCTCCGACGATTCGGAGGTCATGGATTCGCGGAGTTTCTGCACCAGCTCCCCGGTACCGGTTTCTCTTGGGGAAATACGCATGGCGTCCACGCCAATCTCTGCCATATTTTGCCATTGCGGCAACAAGTTACTGCACAGGCCTGACTGGGTCTGTATACCATTCAGGGTAAACAAACGCTCCCCTTCCTGGCTGAAGACAGCCAACCCGTCCGGATGATCAAGACAACGGAACTGACAGTCGTCCTTGGGCAGGTCATACGCCCTGGCAGTAAAACAGCGGGCTGACCAAGCCAGCGGCAGATAGCCATAACTAAAGACTTCCGTTGTGAATTTTTCCCTGATACCCAATGCATCGGACTGGGCAAGAATGGCAGTCAACGCCTCACCGGACAACTCAACCGGCATCACCCAACGCTGCATACCGGCATTAACCATCTCACGCAGCGTATAGGCGTTATAAATATTGATTGCGGGCCCCGCCACAAAGGGTACGCAGGCCTCAGAAAGCAGCTGTATTGCCCCGACATCGTTGGCCTCAACCAGAAACTCGCCATTACCGCAGATTTTTCGCAGTGACGCGAGTTCCGACGCCGCTTCCAACAACGTCAGTGTCGAAAGCACCACCTCCTTCCCTGCCACCTTCAAATTGCGGGCAATCGTCAACCAGTCATCCAGACGCAGTTCGCGACGCTTGGCACAGACCGTTTCCCCCAGGTAGATACGATCCACCGGCCAGTCTTCTGCTTCGCGGTAAAAATCCAGTACGTCCTGCTTTTTCCAGAAAGCCAGTACCGGCCCCAATGTAATTTCCATGACAGATCCTTGACCGTGTGATTGAAGGGGCATTACTGCCAGGCTCGCTGATAGGCACCCAGTGTTGTCTGACTACCTTCTGACAGATGAGCGAGTGATCGCATCCACTCATCCCTGGGCTGATAGCCGCCGGGGTTATGCCGATAACTGTCCAGCGCCTCACGCCAGACACGGGTCACTTCAGCGGTATAGGCGGGACTGCGCTGACGGCCTTCAATCTTCACGGCAGAAACACCCATTCGGGTCAATTCCGGGATTAACGACAGTGTATTCAGGCTCGTGGGCGTTTCCAGTGCATGACAGGTCTTGCCCTGCACCGAAAAGCGTCCTTTGCAAAGGGTGGGATAGCCGGCATTTTCACCGTCCTGGTAACGGTCAATAAGGACATCATTCAACCGTGACTCCAGACCTGCTGGCGTTTCTGACCAGCGTACAAAGCGTGCAGGTGAGCAGGCCCCGACTGTATTGGGCGATTCCGCCGTCAGGTAAGATGACAGGTAGCAACGCCCCTCCGACATGATACATAAGCTACCGAAAGCAAAGACTTCCAGCTCAACAGGGCTCTTCTCCGCCAGTGCCGCCACCTGCTTGACTGAAAGCACCCTGGGCAATACGGCGCGCTTGATACCGAATCGCTGCTGATAAAACGACAGGCTGGCAAGGTTGGTGGACGACGCCTGTACTGACAGATGCAACCCAAGATCCGGGTGGCGATCCCGTGCATAGGAGAGCACCCCCATGTCGGCTGCAATCACAGCATGCACATTCAAATCCGCCGCCATATCAACGGCACGTTGCCAGCGCGACCAGCCAGCAGGTTGCGGATAAGTATTGATGGCCACCAGGATCTTCACCCCTTTCATCCTGGCGTAGTCAAGCGCCTTGACGGCCTTGCTTTCATTGAAATTCAATCCGGCAAAGTGACGGGCATTGGTGTCGTCACGAAAACCGATGTAAACCGCATCCGCACCGTTATCAACGGCCGCCTTGAGGGCCGGCAGACTACCGGCAGGGCAAACCAGCTCCATGTTTCACTCCATTCTTCTTAAGCGAAGCATGGTAGCGGGCTATCCCGGCAGAAACCTTGATCCCCATCAAGCACTGGGAATCCAAACACTGACAACCAAAAGAGTGGCATATCAATTGCTTAAGCTTTGATAACGGAATCTGCGCGCTGTAACAAGAGGAAACAAAGAGGAACATAACGGCTACACCAATACGCCGCATCCGCGATTAAAGTCAAAGAAACGTACCGAAAGAGAGAGCAAGGAGCCAACCATGGGATCAAGAAAGCTATTCAACGTCGACGAACTTTCCGGCCGTCTAGCGGAACATGTCATGGCATCCACAGAAAGCCGTACATGGCGTGAGAGCCTGATGCAGGAAGGCATCTTCGAACACACAGAAATCGGCCAGCTGAGCGAACGGGAGCTGGCATTGATTCAACGCACATTGCTCACCACCCGTTTCAGAACCATGAGTGAAGATCAACTGCTTCAGGCCATGCAACAATACAGACTGCCCTGGCGAGTTGATCTCGACACCGAATACTCTGCAGCAGCCGTCGCTTATTGAGCGACGGCCGTCTTCAGGACTGACTCCAAAGGAAAGGTCTCGATTTCTGAATAACGCGCACCTTCGGGTGACAGGTCACTACGAATCAAGACAATATCCTTGACGGTCAAATGGAAACCCGGCAGGCGCCAGACAGACATGGAGAGACGGTGCGTATCCGCCGGGAATCTTGCCAAAGTGACATGCGGTCTGAAGTGGCGGGACTGACTCGGGATACCCGCAGCAACGGCCAGTTCGTCACATAATGTGTAAAGCCTTTCCATCACTTTGCCCGAGTGCACCATCAGCGCCATGACGCGCGGAAGATTTGTGGAAGGAAAGTAGTTGACCTCTCCGGTCATGCAACGAAAGCCGTCGACATCCTGCAGGGCTTCATGAAGCCCATGGGAGATCTGCTGTAACTGATCTTCCGTACAACTGCCGAGAAAGCGCAGTGTCAGATGATAATCCTGTGGTGCCACCCAGCGCAGCGTCTCGACCAGATCCTCACCAACATGGTGACGGGCCTTTTTATAGAGTGCTGCAGAAACATCCAGAGGCAAACGGTAGGCAATAAACGCCCGTACCTTGCCGGAATTCCCTGCTTTCATATCGTAAACCGCCTGATCGGATCAGCCGCCCCAGTGCTAACGGGCTATCAATAACAGCTGATACACATTTATAGTTTTTTGCCTGCAGACCAGCCCTGAACCATTGACGTAAAGTTACTGCTGATGCACATGCCAACTCTCTGCCAGTGCATAAAAAAAACGTCGATTGACTTTCAGTCCACCATTTATCGCTTCTGCAGGCCATGGATATATCCATTCTGGCATTTTAAAGCGCACAAGGCGCAACGCAAGTCCTGAACGTAAACAATTCAAATTATCATCCGGGATATTGCTGTCAACAAAGGCTACTGGCCGCTGTCCAAATTCCCGGTCAGAAACCGGCACCACAATAGCCTGACGAACACCAGGCAGCGCCAGCAACGCTTTCTCAATCTCTTCCGGCTGAATATTTTCTCCGCCAGAAATAAACATGCTGTCTCGTCTTCCGGTCACTACCAACTGCCCGTCATCAGTAAAAAAACCGAGATCCCCCGTAGCGAACCAGCCCTCATCAAGGGGCAGATCACATTGTCCACCACATTGGTAATACCCTTTGAAGAGCACCTCTCCGCGAACCTGAATTTCTCCCTGCTGACTGATTCTGACCTGTCGATACGGTAAGGACTGCCCCGAGGTTAACCGCTGATCATCAAGAAAAAACGGCGTGCCTGTACAAACTTGTGAGCTGGATTCGGTCAGCCCATAACTGGTCAGAATACGAACACCCTGCGTGTTGACGTCCGCAACCAGATCAGACGATACATAACCACCACCCATTAAAATGACCTTGACCGATGTATCTTGAAGCGATACCTGATCAGTCTGCAACAGTCGATACAACTGAGTATTCACCAGTGACAGGTGTGTCACCGGAAAATGGCTCAATGCCTGCCCCGCTACCATATCCGGTGCCAGCACAATGGCTGCACCCGCCAAAAGACAGCGGATGACTATCGCATAGCCCCCGACATGAAAAAGGGGTAATGACAGCAGCCATGCATCATGGCCATCCAATGGAATCTGCGCCTGCGACCCTACGGCACTGTAGTAATGGTTTCGATAGCAATGGCCGGCCGCCTTTGCCTTTCCGGAACTGCCTGATGTCAAAATAAGATCACACAAACCTTCAGCATCTAATCCTATTTCCTGCATCCCGGCTGGTGAATGATTCGGCGTAATAGCGGAAGAATCCAGCAGCGTGATTCTGACAACGCCAGACACGGAAAGTCCCTGCAAAGCCTCACGCTCTTCAACATAAAAGGCATCGCAATCCATCAACTTAATGAATTCTTCAAGCTGAGCAGCAGGGAAACGTGGATTTAACGGACAAAAGACGATACCTGATCTCAAACAGGCTAATAGCAACCTTAGCATGGTAAGACTGTTACCACTCACGACAGCAAGATGGCTACCTGTCTGCAGGCCTGCCGTTATCAATTGGCGTTGAATATCAACGACCTGATAATCCAACTCAGAAAAGGTGATACGGCTCTTTTCAAACCAGACTGCCACGGCATCCGGTGACAGAATCGCCTGATGCCTCAATGGGCAGCGGTGTAACGCCATACTTCCTCCAACATAGGATCCTGCTGACTAAAGGCCGTTAGCAGTAAACCTTCAAATCGTTCGACTGATGACGTACAAAAAGCACTGATCGTATCCAACCCTGGTAACTCATTCGGCGTTTCATTCTGTGCCAGACAAGCCAACTGCCTGATTCCGAGCGGACTTTCATAAGAGGCACTGACAATCACACGAAGACTCGCCGACCTTGCCTTCCGGATGAGCTCATGCGCTTTTACCAATCCCCCTGCCAGCATGGGCTTGATCACTACAGCCACCAACCCGGGAAACAATGAAAAGTCCCCGTCAGGCATCTGAAGAGACTCATCCAGCGCCAGCGGAAAATGGGTCAAATCACCCAGCTCAGGCAATCGCTGATAATCCGCCAGGGGCTCTTCCAGAAAAGCAATGCGCTCAGCATTGACTGAACGACAAAATCGCGCCGCATCGGCAAATGCCCATTGTCGGTTAGCATCCAGGCGAATTCGCAACAATGGTGAACCTTGTTCACATAACGTATTCACCACGGCAATGTCATCATCCAGCCTTGCCCTTCCAACTTTCACTTTCATCTCGGAATCGTTTGGCAAACGGGCAAACTGCGCCAGAACTTCATCAGGTGTCCCCATCAACAAAGGACAAACAGCGGGCGTCGTCGGTACGGCATAGAACCGTCCGGCAAGATTCAAGGCCGCACCTTCCACAGCACATGCCACAGAGGAAAACAGCATTCGATCAGTACAACAACCAGCTCCCGATTGAATAATAGAATCCAGACAATCTGGCTGACTGAGCAACACGCTAATCGCACCCTTTAACTGCCTGAAGGCATCATCGAGCGATTCATAGCTGAATCCCGGTAGCGGCGAACACTCGCCAAAGCCTAACTGTCCGTTTCTGGCGTTAAGCTGGAGAATCAACCCTTGTCGTGTTTCAAGTCGATGCCCCTTTAAGGACAAAGGCTGCCGAAGTGGCAGCCGAAAACGGTAGATCGTTGCCGATTCAAGCAGCATCAGGGGTTACGGCCAAACTTACTGAAATCCGGCGCCCGTTTCTCCACAAAGGCATTCCGCCCCTCCTGCCCTTCTTCCGACATATAGAAGAGCATCGTCGCATTACCGGCCAGCTCCTGCAGGCCCGCCTGACCATCACAATCCGCATTCAAGGCCGCTTTCAGGCAACGTAATGCCATGGGGGAATTTTGCAGCATTTCCCGGCACCACTGAACCGTTTCGAGCTCCAGTTGCTCCAGCGGCACCACGGTATTCACCAATCCCATGTCGAGGGCTGCCTGCGCATCATACTGCCGGCACAGGAACCAGATTTCGCGGGCTTTTTTCTGACCCACCAACCGCGCCATGTAGCTGGCGCCATACCCACCATCAAAGGAGCCTACCTTGGGCCCCGTCTGACCAAAGACGGCATTCTCTGCAGCAATGGTCAGATCACAGAGCATGTGCAGCACATGCCCACCACCAATGGCATAGCCTGCCACCATCGCCACTACCGGCTTGGGACAGGTTCTGATCTGGCGCTGCAGATCGAGAACATTCAGATGATGTACACCCTGATCATCACGGTAACCGGAGTCACCGCGCACCTTCTGGTCACCACCGGAACAGAATGCCTTACCACCAGCCCCTGTCAGGATGATGACGCCAATCTCACTGTCATAACGGGCATCGGACAGAGCCTTAGACATTTCCATCACTGTCAGGGGACGAAAAGCGTTATGCACCCGGGGCCGGTTAATCATGATGCGGGCGATACCTTCCGCCTTGTGGTAGAGAATATCTTCATAACCGTCAGAGCAGTCCTGCCAGTCAAGGGCCGGTTTGATTAGTACGTCATTCATTCTCTAATTCCGTTCTGTCATGGAGGAGTAAAAAGACAGGAAAGTGTCGGCGTAAGCCGCCGGGTAGGCATGATGGACATTGTGGCCAGCCTGTTCCTGTATATGTACCGTCATCGTCGGGCAGCGGCTGAACTGTTGCCCAATCGACTGGAATTTTGGGTCACGATCACCACAGATATATAACACCGGAAATGACAGTCGGCATAACGCATCCTGAAAGCAGGCTTGCCGAGATAAACTGGTCATCTCCAGCATATCTGCCAATGCGGAACCGTGGTTATTCAACCGGTGATCCACCATAGTCTGCCGATCAGCCGGTGAAAGATCAGAGAACACGGGCTGCCGATACCAGTCATCTAAAACGACCGCCAGAGGTTCACTGCGAAACCGCTGCGCCCAACAATGATCATGTTTTTGGCGCGCCAACAGCTCCGGCTCATCCGTTAGGCCCGGATGTGCTGATTCCAGTATTAATCCATGTAACCTAATTGCGTCAGGCTGTTCAAGATTACTCCGATAACGGCAGGCATAATGCATTGAAATTCGACCACCCAGTGAATAGCCTGCCAGCCAGAATGCGGGGACTCCGATGCATTTCAGCGTAGTGTCGATCTGAACACAGCAGTCGTCAAACCCCGAACCTGCACTAACAGCCGCACTATCTCCATGCCCGGGCAAATCAATGGAAACACAGAAAAACTGCCGTTTAAGCAGGGAAACGACCGGCGCCCAATCCTCAGCATTCCCCAAAAAACCATGCACAAAGACAAGCGCCGGATTTTGAGGATCACCTGCTGTTCGAAACGCCAGAGTCATCAGAGTTCACTCGCCATAATAAGTGCACGTCGCAACATATCCGTGGCTTCAGCAGGTGGTGTTTTTACCTCAATGATTACAGGTTTGTCAGATGCCTTGGCCTGTTCATAGCACTCAGCAAACGCCTGACATTCAACGGGTGATTCATAGTGGATATCGAACATGGCTGCTGCCTGTTCTGCATTCAGACCGTGGCTGACCTGAAAATAGCGTTTGAACAGATCGCCGTCACGGGAAACCGGCATCATACTAAAAATACTGCCACCATCATTGTTCAGCAGCACAATGGTCACGGGAAGATCGCGCAATAAGGCCAGTGAATTAAGATCATGGAGAAAGGAAAGATCGCCCAATAACAATGTCACCTGTCGACCTGAGGCAGCCACGCCCGACGCCGTAGCGATTAAACCATCAATGCCGCTGGCACCACGATTGGTAAAGATTTCACCATGAAGGCGGGCATCAGACAGGCTATCAATCAATCGGATCGGCATGCTGTTGCCTATGAACAGGCACCCATTTTTACGTTGCTGCTCAACAATATGACGGGAAACCCACATCTCATTGAGTTCTGACGGCAATAGCCTAACCAGCGCTGCACGGCATCGGATGCCATAGTCCATCAGCTGAGCATACCAGTCGCCCGGCTCACGTCGTCCAGGCAACGCTGCTTCTAGAAAACAACAAAGTTCATTGATATTTGCCTGTAAACGCAGACTTTGATTACAGGCCGGATCCAGTCGGCTAACGCCACTATCGACAAAACAATAGTGCTTTCGTCGTCCATTCGCCAACCACTGCGACAGTCGTTTACTGACCAGTCGACCGCCAAACTGCAGTACCGTATCCGCCTGATCAAGCAGTTCACAAACAGTGGGATGGTTCAACAGCAGATCAACGTGGGGTAAGGATAACGAGTGCCCATGCAGGTGAGACTGCACGTCCACCAGCAAAGGCCATCCCAGTTTTTCAGCCAGTCTCGCCACGGCCTGGGCTTCATCAGGTGCCAACTGCCCTGCGACCAATACGCCCTTTGGTGCAAACAAACGATCGATCATTACCTGGGCTTCATCCGGCAATCGCTGACCTGACAGGCAATAGTGTGTCCAGGGACGTTGTGTCTTCATCCAATCCATCACTGGTTCCATATAGGCTGACCAGTCAGGACATTGAGTCCCCGGATACAACGGATCTCGCAAATGCAGGTTGAGATGAACGACGCCCGATGTCCGTGCGCGCGAGATTCCCTGATCCAATGTTGATAACAGCCATTGCGGTGCGATGGCCATATCCGGACAAGGAAGTTGGACCTCAAGGACCGGATACTGACTGAAAATCGCCGTCTGATTTATTGTCTGGTTGGCACCCGTATCCAGTAGTTCAGCCGGTCGATCCGCAGAGAGAATAAGCAATGGAATGCCCGTCATGGCCGCCTCAATAACCGCCGGATATAAATTAGCCACAGCGGTTCCCGAGGTCGTAATAATGACAACCGGTTTCCGGGTAGACTTGGCAATTCCCAGCGCAAAAAACCCGAGACCTCGTTCATCAAAATGCACATGCTTATTCAGTCGGGTGTGTGCGGCTGCGGCATGGGTTAAGGGGGAGTTACGAGATCCTGGTGCGATACAGCAATGCTCTACCCCATTGCGCACCAGCTCTTCCATGATCAACGCACACCAGAGGCTGTTGATATCAGACAAATTACAATTAAAAGCCATTATCCATCCAGTAACGCCAAGGCGGTATTAATCTTGTTATCCAGTTCCTGCCACTCGGTATCCGGCTCTGAGCCGGCAACAATGCCAGCCCCGGAATACAGCGAGAGTTGGCGTCCACGGAGCAGGCCCGAGCGGATAGCCACCGCAAACTCGGTGTCATTCAGCCCCAGACTGCCGAAAACACCGCTGTACCAACCACGACTATGCGGTTCCAGTGTATGAATCAGGTGTCGTGCTTCATGCCAGGGGCTACCACCGACAGCCGGGGTCGGATGCAACGTGGTCAACAGGTCATAATCCGTGATCCCCGGGCGAATCACGCCTCTGAAACGATGAATCAGATGCTGGATATGCCTGAGTTTGATCACCGAAACTTCACGGTCACTTTCGAGACGTTCACAGAGTCCAGCCAACACATCGCGAATATGGTCCAACACCAGCGCGTTCTCATGCCGATTCTTGTCGTCGTTGATCAGCCGATGTTCAAACGCCTGATCTTCTGAAGCATCCATCCCGCGCGTCATGGTACCTGCCAGGGCTTCTGTCCAGAGCAGGCGCGACTGTCGTCTAAACAAACGCTCCGGCGACGTACCAAAAAAACAGTCACCACTCTCCACCTGCAATGCAAATTGGTAGCTGCGGGGGTTTTCACTGTGCCAGCGCTGCAGGAAATCCCACAAATGCAGAGGGTGTTCCAACTTCAGGCGTACTTCCCGGGAGAGCACGGCTTTATGCAACGTCTGTCCGGCAACAGCTGTCAGCACCTGCTCCACGCCATAGCGCCACTGCTGTTGATCCGGCACACAGTAGCGATCAGCAATACCGGGCGCCCGGTAACCGTCAGTGTCCTGTACTACGATCCGGCTCGCCTGCCTTTCCAGCCAGGCAGCCGCTTCATGGCACTTTCTCCGACTCTCTTCACCACCGGGTAAATACAGGTTGCAGGCCATGACAGTTTCGGCGCGCTGCTGTATCAGCTCAAAACGCGGCAGAATAAAGCGACCATAACCAAATGCACGCCACTGCGCTGACATCTGGTCGGTAAAAGCCATACCTCCGTAGAAATGAGCGCCGGGGATCGCCTGTAACACCTCGCGGGATAGTGCAAAGGTTTCGCCCAATGACTCAGCCCCTGCCAGCGTCAGATCGAGCTCTGGGCAGACACCGGCGACACTGCGGTTTCCGCTGCGTTCAGTCCAGTAGAGACGACAGGACGAATCCACCCCATGCAACCATGCCAGCGGTGCAACCGCAGGTAACGGTTGCTCCATACGATACCAGCCCTGTCTTGTCTGGCACTGTCTGAGTTTGTCAGCCAGTATCCGCATTGACTCGTCGTATGGCAGCATGATCCCTCACGGGGCTAATGGAAAAGGGCGCAATTGTAGGCATCATTACAGGGGGTTACCGATCGGTAATTACCGAAAAACACTATAGCTGCTTCCTGCGGGAAACCTGCCACTGTCAACGACGGCAGGCGGCAGGGTGTGGTAGAATCCGGCTTTTATTCTTGGACAGGTAAGCCCCATTACATGGCAACCAACGGTGAATCAGCCGCTCAATGGCTGAGCGAACACGGTGAAACAACACCGGTGGAACGGCTTCAGCAAATCCGTGACAACATTGCAGCCAAGCTCGAAGACAACATACAGGACGAACAGCATATCGGTCTGCTTGAAGCGCTGGATGTGATGGATAGTTACATCATCAGTAAAGAGGCCTTGACCACGGACAACAGCCCGATCGACATCAGACCCGACCTGTCGCCTCTGTGCGACAATCGTGCCGCTACCTCACCCGGTCTGTCAGAAGAAGAGAAAAAAAAGCGGTTCAATGAACTGTTAAAGACAGGAAAACTCCCTCCCGTTATTAGCTGATTACGTTAAGTACGTCAGCAAATGCATCCACACTGCAGCGTAAAGTATTGTGGTTGATGTCATACGTTCATGGCATCAGCCCTGTTCTTTATAGAAAGACTTGATCTAGGTATTTTTATCACACAAATCACTACATATACCTACAATTAGTCAGCACAGTGTGATCCGATGGAGGCAACCATGATCCGGTTGTATTACCTCACCCACTCTCTGGCACAAGCCAAGCGCGTAACAGACGACATGCACGCGGAAGGTATCAGTAACTGGCATGTGCATATTATCTGCAAAGATCAAAACAGCCTGACGCATCATCATCTGAATGAAGCTAACCTGCTGGAAGAGCGTGATATTATCCACTCCGGCGAACAAGGGGCGCTGATTGGCGGTACAAGCGGCCTGCTGGTTTCAACGGTTGCCGGCACGCTGGAGTTACTGCCCTTTACCTTTGCCCTGCCCCAGGTGGCATTACTGACAATTTTCTGTAGTTTGTTTGGCGCATGGTCCGGTGGGCTGGCCGGCATGGCAAAGCAAAATTACCGCCTGACACCGTTTAAACAACCCCTCGACCAAGGTGGCTGCCTGATTATGGTTGACCTGCACCCATTCCAGGTACACAAGATCAAACAACACGTGTTTCGCCATTACCCGGATTTACTGCTCGCAGGCAGCAGCTCATCCATCACGAACCCTTTCAGTAATCGCGTGCCTTTGCACCCAGCATGATCATTGAGAGCACAACCATGTTCCTGTCCTTAAAAAACAACGGCAAACTGGTCTCCATACTCAAGCCTGAGGAACTCTTTAACCCCTGCGAACCCAACGTGACAGGTTGCATTCAGTGGGGTGAAGATCCCGCCGAGCCAGAGCAGTTCCGGAAAAACAACCTTCGTTTTCTGTCCGGCGAAAGCCTGCCCCGCTGTTGGCTCAACGACCATTACCGTGATGCCGAAGTTCATAAACGCGCACCACAATCCATCCCGGATTACAGGTAATGCAGAAAACGCAGAACGAAAATGCCCACGCTGACCGTCACCATTGACATCAGCGTGGTCAGCACCACGATACTCGCTGCCAGCTGGGCATTCCCCCCCATACTGCGGGCCATAACATAACTCGCGACCGCCGTAGGGCTGGCAGACAAGAGGAAAACGACCCCTAACAGTGTCCCGCGATAACCAAGCCAAACAGTGCCCATAACCATCAATCCAGGCAAAACCAGCACTTTCGCCACCGTTGCCCACAATGACAGGCAACTGGCTTCCCGTAAGGCCTTGAGGCTCAGGGTGCCCCCGATACACAACAACGCCAGTGGCAGAGTAATAGAACTGAAATATTCCCCAACCCGAACCAGGACTGAAGGTAGTGGAAGTGCCAGGCGGTTGATCACCAGCCCAACAGCAATGGCAACAATCAACGGGTTGCCAAACAGATTCCTCGCCAACCTCGCCCATTGCAGGGATGGCTCATCGTCATGTCCACGCTGAGCCCCTACCAGCACCAGCACTGACAGTACATTGTAAAGCGGCACCAGAAACGCCATCAGCAAAGACGCGATGGATACCCCTTCCTGACCATACATATTGGCAACCAGTGCCAGACCGGTAATCGCCAGATTGCCCCGGAAGGCCCCCTGAACAAATACCCCTCGATCCAGCGCCGCCGGGGCAATCCGACCGGACAAGAACCACAAGACACCGACGGAAGCCACCGTCATGACGACGGTGAATAGGATCAGCGGTCGGTCCAGTGCCAAACCCAGGTCCATGCGCGCCGTCCCGAGGAACAAAACGGCGGGGAGGCCAAAATTCACCACTAATCGGGAAGCGGTATCCATGAAAGGGTCATCAATGACCTGGAACCGGCTCAAAACCAACCCCAGGAACATCATGACAAAAATCGGCAGGGTGACACCCGCCGTGAAATTCAGTGCCTCCAGAACCATTCATCGCCCCTGACAACGCTATGTCCAGTCCGGACACACAATATCGACCTACAAACCCCATGTGTCGCTGGCAATATACCTCACCACGACACCGAATAGCCTACGACAATACAAGGAAAAAATATTTGATCCAGAGCGTTTCAGGAACTCAAGCTACGGGTTCGCAGACCGATATGTCTTCAATCGGAATTTTCGAGCAGCAAGCTTATGCGATGAGTCATGGCGGTTAGTAATATGCAGATGCCTGACGATGAATAAATAATCTTGCCCCGACGCCCCGTATTCCGACCCTTTTCATCAATACTGAATACCAATGGATCTGAAATGCACAAGGAACAGGACGTGACCCGCAAGCACTGGCGCCGGCTGAACAGACTGGAGAAGCGAATCGGTGATATCGCGCTATGGATTTTCATTGCCACAGCCTTTTATCTTCCTTTTCATATGCTGCAGCAGTAATCAGCCTGAGCATCCCGGGCACGCCCAGGGATGCTCCTCTCTTTAAAACGTTTTCAACGCATCCTCAATAATGGACAGACTCTGGCTGACCTGGGCGTCATTGATGACCAGTGGCGGCGACAGGCGGATAGTGTCGCGGTGGGTAGGTTTGGCCAGCAGACCATTTTCTGCCAGCTTGAGACAGACATCCCAGGCTTCAGCACCATTCAGCGGTTCAATGTCGATAGCATTCAGCAACCCCTTGCCCCTTACGCGCCTCAGCATCGGATGCCGAATCTGCGCCAGACCATCCCTGAAGACCTGACCCAGACGATCCGCATTGTCAGCCAGCTTTTCATCAAGCACCACCTCCATGGCGGCGGTGGCCACACGGCAGCCAAGCGGATTGCCACCATAGGTCGAACCATGCTGTCCCGGCTGGATACAGAGCATCACCTCATCACTGGCCAGCACCGCAGAAACAGGCAATACACCGCCGGAAAGCGCCTTGCCCAGAATGAGCACATCAGGACGTACCTGTTCATGATCCACAGCCAGTAACCGACCAGTTCGGGCAATGCCTGTCTGGATTTCATCCCCAATAAACAGGACACCGTATTGATCACATAAGGCTCGAACCTGCTGCAAGTAGCCGTCATCCGGTACAATCACACCGGCTTCACCCTGGATCGGCTCAACCAAAAAACCCGTAACATGGGGCTGACTCAGGGCCTGCTCGAGACTGGCCACATCATTATAAGGAATGGAAATAAATCCTGGTGTATAGGGACCATATTCATTCCGGGCATCAGGATCATTGGAGAAAGAGATAATGGTCGTCGTCCGGCCGTGGAAATTCCCATCACAAACTACGATGGTGGCTTTTTCCGGGGGGATTCCCTTGTTCTGATAGCCCCACTTTCGGCAGAGCTTTATGGCGGTTTCAACCGCTTCAGCCCCGGTATTCATTGGTAGCATACGCTCATAGCCAAACGTCTGGCAGAGATAGGCTTCGAACGGCCCCAATTCGCTGCTATAAAAAGCCCTGGACGTCAAGGTCAGCGCAGATGCCTGATCAACCAGCGCCTTTATAATCCTCGGGTGACAATGCCCCTGATTAACGGCGGAATAAGCGGAGAGAAAATCAAAATAAACCTTGCCGTCAACATCCCACACCTCTATTCCTTGGCCTTTTGCCAGCACCACGGGCAAGGGGTGGTAATTGTGGGCACCATGTTCAGCTTCCAGCTGCATGATGGCATCTGCGGATAATCCCTTCACCAAAGTCCCCCTCTCCGTCCTGTTACAGTGTCACTTAGAACGCCATGCTAACCACTTGCCCTCTCTAGGAGAGTAATGGCATTTATCATGAAGCGCCAAATTCAGGAAGGCAGGCCGACTTAGCCAGATTCGATATCAGCGCTACCAAAATCCACCAACGGATGTCTTGACAGGCACCCGTCCAGCAGGCTGACCGCCACAATAGCGATTGATGAAAAGGCAAAGCCCGGTATTATTTCGTAAAGATCGAACCATCCCCCCGTCAACTGCTTCCAGATAACGACGGTAATCCCCCCCACCAAAATACCGGCCAAAGCGCCATTACGCGTCATTCGCTTCCAGAACAGACTGATCAACAGAGCAGGACCAAATGCAGCACCAAACCCGGCCCAGGCGTAGGAAACCAGCCCCAGGACATTGCTGTCAGGATTCATTGCCAGCAAACAGGCTATGATTGATATCACAACGACCGAAACCCGCCCTACCTGCAAAATTTCCTGCTGAGTTGCCTCACTGCGGAAGATGTCATGATAAAGATCCTCAGCAAACGCTGTCGAACAGACCAGTAGCTGCGAGTCTGCCGTACTCATAATTGCCGCCAGGATTGCCGCCAACAGGATACCGGCCACCAGCGGATTAAACAGGCTGCTGACCAGCAGCATAAAGATCTGTTCCGGGTCTTCCAGAATAATCCCGGGGTGTGCATCGACATAGACCATGCCAGCCAAACCGACCAAGAAAGCACCGAGAATACAAAACCCCGTCCATGTCACCGCGATTCGTCTCGCTGCCGGCATATCATCCACCGACTTAACCGCCTTGAAACGTGCCAGAATATGCGGTTGCCCAAAGTATCCCAACCCCCATCCCAACAAGGACAGAATGGTGATCGAACTGAGTGGATTACCATACACATCCGTCATGATATTCAGTAATTCGGGGTTTTTCATCTGCATGGTCGTGACGACATGCCCAATGCCTCCACTGAAATCCAAGGCAACCAGCGGCACAATGACCAGTGCGGCTGACATTAACAATCCCTGAACCAGATCCGTCCAGCAGACCGCCAAAAAACCACCAAACAAGGTATAGGAGATGACACTGACGGCACCCAGTATCACCGCCCACCGATAATCCAGCCCAAAGGCTGTCTCAAACAGTTTGCCTCCGGCAACCAGGCCTGAGCTGGTATAGAAAAGGAAAAAGAGCAAGATAAACATCGCAGAAAGGCGTTGTAGCACTTTGCTGCGATCATTGAATCGATTGGAGAAATATTCCGATAAGGTCAGGGAATCACCCAGCGCTTTGCTATAGATTCTGAGGCGTTTCGCCACAAGCATCCAGTTCAGCCAGGTACCCAGTAACAATCCTGCGCCCAGCCAAAACGCCTCTAAGCCGGCCATAAAGGCATAACCCGGCAATCCCAGTAGTAACCAGCCGCTCATATCCGAGGCACCGGCACTCAGGGCAGCTGTCCACGGCCCGAGTGAACGTCCTCCAAGAAAGTAGTCTGAGGACGTGGCAGTGCGTCGATAAGCTTCATAGCCTATTCCCAGCATAACGATGAAATAGGCTACGAATGTGATAGTTACGGTGGTATTTCCCTGCATCAATCAAACTCCTTTAGAAACTTTGACAGTCAATCAGCACAATAGTTTCAGTACTGAACTAATGACAGAACAATGTAGCCACAGTTTGTTATACAGGTGCGATAATTACGGAAAATACTGACAAATTTTCTCATTATATGGAAATAAAACAACATTTTGCTTAGCAACTGCTAATTTATTTGAACTCAATACAAAATAGGTTTGAGAAAACTATAACGTACTGTTAATTCAACCTATTTGCGATTAGGAGTATAGAGATGTCCACAAAAAATCAATATATATCAGCATTACTCAGTATTCTGTCACACCGCACATTTCTGCTGATTATCTGTTTACAGGGTTACGCGCTGACAGCATCTAGTGACGTAAAACTTGAGTTACGCAGCAAAGCATTTGTCGTATCGCCAGAGTCACTTCCTACGCGAATCAGCCATGCAGTAACACTGACAGAAGTCAAGCCTGGTCTACTCATGGCGGCTTGGTATGGTGGCAACCAACAAGGGAGTGGAGACGTTCGGATCTGGGGTGCTCACTATGAAAATGGCCAGTGGCAAGAACCGGTACAATTAACCTATAACGCACCTAACCACTTGCCTGATCCACATTGGGACCCTGTACTTTTTAATGATGACTCCCTTCTACGCCTTCATTACAAGGTCGGACATTCACCACGAGAATGGCAAGGATTTCATATTTCATCCTCTGACGACGGACAGACATGGTCCTCGGCAAAACCTGAGCCAGAGGGATTTTGGGGTCCTATAAGAAATACACCAATCAAACTGTCAGATAACAACGTGCTCTATCCATCGAGCACCGAATTTCACGGATGGCAAATACACTTCGAACTAGAAACCAATAAAAAACGGCTATACATCCCTGTTGAGGATCCTCATATGCTAGGAGCCATACAACCCGCATTACTTACACACCCAGATGGGCAATTACAGGCATTATGCCGAACCCACTCCGGCGTTATTGCGGAAACATGGTCTCATGACAATGGCCTGAACTGGTCACCACTCCAAACTACGCAGCTCCCAAACCCCAGCTCAGCCATTAGCGCTATTACACTCCGTAATGGTATTCATCTGCTGGTATACAACCCAGTGCCTGCTGGACGCACCCCTCTTGTTATTGCACTTAGCAATGATGGCAAACAATGGCGTCAAGCGATGATATTGGAAGATACTGACGGGGAGTATTCCTACCCCTCAATTATTGAAGGCAGTGACAACACAATACACATCGCTTATACATGGCAGCGCAGAGCAATTCGTCATGTTCAGCTCAAAATTAAAGATAGAGTAATGATTGAATAAGCAATTGAGCAAACCTTATAAGCAACATTGTACTTGCGATAGCGGCACAAGGACTGTGCTAATATTCCAATAATAAATAATAGATTGATCCAATAAATATTATGCAAACAACGCCCACCTTTTCACAACAACAATTATTCCCAGCTATCTTTGGCGATTACTTGTTTGTTTATTTCATTCCGCTCATTGCCATTACTTGCGGTTTCTACGCATATTTTGTTCCCGAGCGGTTTGAATGGATATTAATTGCTGACCTTTGGCTTCTTGGGTACCACCATGTCATTTCAACGTTTACACGAATAGGCTTCGATAAAAAAAGCGCCAGAGAACACTGGTTTTTCTTAGTACCTTTACCTTTGATGATCATTACAGTTGTTTGCCTGATCTATTCATTCACGAACGCGGCATTGATCGGCAGTGTTTACCTCTATTGGCAGTGGTACCACTACTCCCGTCAGAGCGAAGGCGTGGCGAAATCCTACGGAATGAAAGGCCAGTGCAAAGTATTCGCAACAAATTCCGGGCAACGTATTGCATTTTACCTAGTGCCTCTTACCACATTTGTTTACATGATCAGCGCAGGACATAGCCACTTCCTGGGTATCCCCATATGGACAATTATCTTTCCAGACAGCGTCCGCCTAGCATTACTGGCCATCTGTTTTGGCGCAATTATTTACTGGATGATTAACGGCACCCGAGCATTACTGAGGAAAGAAATAACGCCGTTTTACTTCGGTTATGTGCTGACCCACTTTGTTATTTACACCGTTTCTTACGTCGTGATTAATGACATTAACTGCAGCTGGCTCACCATAAATATCTGGCATAACGCGCAATATATTGGATTTGTCTGGCTATTTAACCGCAAGCGTTATGCAGCTGGCATTGAAAAAGATCACCATGCAATTTCTTTCTTAAGCCAACCAGGTCGACTTCTGATCTACCTGGGAACCTGCCTCACTCTCTCCACGGTAGTATACTTCAACTTGGAAACCATTGTTACGGCAACAACGCTGAGTACTGGGCTGCCTCTGGCTCTGCTGATATACGCAACCATCAATTTCCATCATTATATCGTGGATTCACAAATCTGGAAACTGAGAAAACCGTCTATTCAGAAAAACTTACTGGAAACGCAGGGGTAACGGCGTCTGAACAGACGGCTTACCCCTTTTTTACAACGTTGAAGACTCTATTTTTTTAGCCACCGGCTCCCAATGACAAAAGGGTGGCGTTCCCTCCAACGGCAGTTGTATTAATCGAACGGGTACGTTCCGTCGCAAATCGAAGCAGATAATGGGGACCACCTGCTTTAGGCCCCGTCCCCGACAACCCCTGCCCGCCAAATGGCTGCACACCGACAACAGCGCCTATCTGGTTGCGGTTAATATAAACATTCCCCGCCCTGACACGACGGTCAATATAAGCCGCTGTCGCTTCATTACGCGTATGAATACCCAGCGTCAGCCCAAAGCCTGTTTCATTAATCTCATCAATCACCCGATCCAGCTCACTCGCAGCATAGCGGATTACATGAAGCACCGGACCAAAATGCTCTTTTTCGAGTTCCTTGATCGACTGTATTTCAAAAGCCACCGGAGCCAGAAAACAGCCGTGGTGACAATCCGCAGCCAGTGGTGTTTCAGCCAGCAAGACCGCCGATGCCTTCATATTGTTAACATGCGCCTGTAGTTGGTCTCGCGCTTCAGCATCAATAACTGGACCAATATCCGTTTCATGCAGCACCGGGTTACCAACAGCCAACTCAGCCATTGCCCCTTTCAACAGGTCGATCATTCGGTCTGCCACATCCTGTTGCAGGTATAACACCCGAAGAGCGGAGCAGCGCTGTCCGGCACTGGTAAAGGCAGAATGGACGACATCAATCACCACCTGTTCCGGTAGTGCGGTAGAGTCTACGATCATTGCATTCTGGCCACCCGTTTCAGCGACCAGGGTCGGAATCGCCCCCTCTCTGGCAGCCAGTGTTCGGTTAATCTGTTTCGCTGTATCCGTCGAACCGGTGAAAGCCACGCCAGCAATCCGCTCATCCGCTACCAGTGCAGCACCCACGGTGTAGCCATCACCTGGCAGGAACTGTATAACATCCTCAGGTACGCCAGCCTCCAGCATTAACTGTACCGTTCGCCAGGCAACCAGACCTGTCTGCTCTGCGGGTTTGGCGATCACCGTATTACCAGCCACCAGGGCTGCGGTAATCTGTCCTAAAAATATCGCCAGCGGAAAATTCCAAGGGCTGATGCAGGCAAACACACCTCGACCCGTCAGATAGAGTTCATCCAGTTCACCGGTCGGGCCAGTCATGACTCTGACAGTAAAATGTTCTCTTGCCTGCAGCGCATAGTAACGGCAGAAATCAACCGCCTCACGAATTTCGTCAATACTGTCCTGTATGGTCTTCCCAGCTTCACGATGGCACAGAGCGACCAATTCCTGTTGATTGGACTCCAGTAAATCCGCCAGTCGTTCTAGGTAGATTGCCCGTTCATCGACGGGCCTATTGCTCCAGGCCGGAAAAGCACTGGCCGCGATCTCAATCGCCTGTTGGACATTTTGTGTATCCGCCCAATAAATCTCACCCACTTTTTCCTGCAACTGATAAGGAGAATGTACCGCATGGCAATGACCACTCATGACCCGTTGACCATTGATGATGGGGCTCCCCGAATACACTGTCTGTAAATAGTCGGTGACGCCTGCATGAAATGGCTGCCACTGGGATTCAATGTTAATGTTGATGCCTGCCGAATTAAGGCGGGAATCTCCAAAAATGTACGGTGGAAGTGGAATACGCTCATTAGCTAATGATGCATAACCACGCAACACAGTGACGGGATGCTTGACCAGATCCGCAACAGGCGTTTTGGCATCCACCAATCGATGCACAAACGATGTATTGGCGCCATTTTCCAGCAAGCGCCTGACCAGATAAGGCAAAAGGTTTTGATGACTACCAACCGGCGCATAAATCCTGACAGTCACCGATTCCTGCTCCATCAAGGTGTTGTAGAGTGCATCCCCCATACCATGGAGGCGCTGAAACTCAAACTGCCGGTGGGTGGCCATGGTTAAAATACTTGCGACAGTATGGGCGTTATGGGTAGCAAACTGCGGGTACAGCAACCCTGAAACGGTATCGTTTAAAAGAAAACGGGCACAGGCAAGGTAAGAGACATCAGTCGCCTCCTTGCGTGTATACACTGGATAGTTTGATAGCCCCAACTGTTGCGCCAGCTTGATTTCAGTGTCCCAGTAAGCCCCTTTCACCAGCCGGACAGGAATGCAGTCACCAACGTCACGGGCTAATGCCGCCAGCCAGGAGAGAACCGGGAGCGCTCGCTTGGAGTACGCCTGAACAACCAGCCCAAATTGATTCCATCCTGCCAGGGACGGATGACGATACAGTTTTTCAAACAGATTCAGTGATAATTCCAGACGATCCGCTTCTTCAGCATCTATGGTTATCCCCACATTGCTCGCACGGGCTTTGTGAAGCAATGCCAGCAACGCATCAAAAAGCTCGGTCATTACCCGCTTATCCTGGGACACTTCATAGCGGGGATGTAATGCCGAAAGCTTGATGGAGATCGTAGGTGCAGGCACATTGCCATCGCTATTCTGGCTGTTACTGATGGTTTCTATTGCCTTGGCGTAGGCATCATAATAAAGACGGGCATCGTTGGCGGTTAGTGCGGCTTCACCCAACATATCAAAGGAATAGGTATAGCCTTTTTCCTGATACTCCCGGGCATGCTTCAGGGCTTCCTGAATGGTACGCCCCAATACAAAATGCTTGCCCATTATTTTCATGGCCTGGTGCATGGCCTTCCGGATGACAGGCTCTCCCAGGCGGTTAACCAAGCGATTGATTACGCCAGCAGGTGATCCATCCACAGAGGCATCCATCGTCACAACCTTACCGGTCAGCATCAGCCCCCAGGTTGAGGCATTGACCAGTAGGGACTCACTCTTTCGCAGGTACTGCTCCCAATCTGCCACACTCAGTTTATCGCGAATCAGGGCATCGGCAGTCTGAGCATCCGGTACGCGCATCAGGGCCTCTGCAAGGCACATCAGCAAAATACCCTCCCGGGTATCAAGGCTGTACTGAAGCAACAGTGCATCAATCATCAGTATGGCGTCATCACGACTCCGCACCTGCTCGATCAAGCGGGCTGCACGGACAGATACCGCAGACATTTCCTCTGAAGACGGCTCCGCCAATGCCATCAGATGTGAAAGCCACTCGGATTCATCCAGTCCATAACAACCGGATATCATCGCTTTCAATGCATCTGAGTCTTGCTGGAGAAATTCTGGCGTAAGGACGTCTTCTGTTTGGTACATACTGTTTCTTACCCCGGGTCAGTGAGTCTACTCTGGCTCCTGCTGCAACGCAGAACCAGCCCTTATCTATGATGGTTATATATTCAACCGCCTAATTATTCTAGAAAACTCTTACAGATTGTGCTGTACAAGTTCGGTTTAGCTATACCTGCTCTATGTACAGGTTCTGTTCAATAACCTCATTGTCCATTAAGCTAACCAAAAATTACCTATCCAATGTATATAATTGGACAGTCATATCCATACGTTGGTTCTGATAAGAAGAATAAAAAATAGCAATGAAAGCGTCGATTAACATTCTGTTTCTGTGCCAATTTCTCAGCATTTCGCCATCACTGATCGCATGGCAACTGGTCAGGGAGCAAGAAGGTATCTCTGTTTATACGAGATATGTTGAAAAATCCCCCCTCAAGGCATTCAAGGCCGTCACCACGATCGACAGCACACTGACGGCACTCGTGGCATTATTAGAAGATACCAAGGCAGGGCCAGACTGGTTATACAGCTGCCTTTCACTGAAACGGATTCACAGCGATTCGCCGACTCAAGTGTACAACTACACCATTAATGATCTTCCCTGGCCAGTCAAAGACCGGGATGCCATCATTTACAGTGAACTGGAACAGGATCCACAAACGAAGACCGTGCGAATTACCATGAAGGGACTCCCCCATTACCTCCCTGATAAAAATGATTATGTTCGTGTTCCTTACCTGACCGGTGAATGGACCATTGTTCCCATTAAAAACCACACAATGGAAATAAGTTATACCGCACACATTGAACCCGGCGGAAAAATCCCTGACTGGCTGGTTAACACCCTGTTGGTAGATACTCCCCTCAAAACCTTTATACAAATGAAAAAGTTATTACCACAGGAAAAATACCAGCTGGCCACACGCGCTTATATCAAGTCCCCCTGAGCCTATGCAAACGACTGCCGGGGAACCTTATCCCCGGCAACAATGAATAAGAATGGCGTCGATAATTGTTTAACGATTCACCATTTCGATTTCAACCCGTCTGTTTTTCATACGCCCCTCAAGTGTGGCGTTGTCAGCAATAGGGTCTTTCGGCCCCATCCCAAGCGTACTCAAACGCTCACTCTTAACCCCCTGCCGAACCAGATAGTTCATCACGGAATCAGCACGCTGTTTGGAAAGCCAGACATTGTACGTCGCATTACCCGTTGAATCGGTATAGCCAACCAATTGATAGTGAGTATTCGGGTATTTTTTCAGGTAAGCCGCTTCCTTATCAAGAATTGTTTTTGCCTGGTCAGTCAAGTCACTGGAATTAAACTTGAAGGTCACATCATGGAGCACACGCTCTGGCGGCACAGGGCAGCCATACTCATCGACAGGAACACCGGGAGGTGTATTCAGGCAACGATCATGCTTGTCCATCACACCATCTTTATCAGCGTCCTTATCAACAACCATCGGACAGCCATACTGATCAACCGGGACACCTGCCGGTGTGTTCTTACAGCGATCACGGGTGTCAGCAACACCGTCTCGATCATAATCAGTCACCTTAGGCTCTTCATTACCACTTAACGCACAGATAAGGCCACCTATCAGGGCACCCCCAACTGCGCCCCACGTAGCGGCTTCCTTATCTGACATCGCGCCACCGGCACCGCCCACTGTGGCGCCCGCAAGAGCACATTGCCACCATGACTGTTTTGTTGATGTTGTCGAGCAGCCGGCAATACTGGCGGCAAGGAGTACTAGCGCCATACGGCCGCTTATAGACTTCAATCTCATAGCTTACTCCGCCTGTTTAGGATTTCAGCATGAGCAAGTGTAGGCAGTGATAGTAAAAGTGTCGTATGAATCGGAGGGAAATACATGGCCTTACGGTAAGAAGGAGACTTAACCGGCGGCAAGATATGCAGCTTTTAGATGAATGATTAATGTTTGTTGGCAATAAAAAAAGCCCTGAAGATATCTTCAGGGCTTTTATCTGGAGCTCTTGGGCGGATTTGAACCGCCGACCTCACCCTTACCAAGGGTGTGCTCTACCAACTGAGCTACAAGAGCGCTTTTTGCATTGATTAACTCATGAAGAGTTAATCGAAATTAAAGTCTGGCGATGACCTACTCTCACATGGGGAGACCCCACACTACCATCGGCGATGTATCGTTTCACTGCTGAGTTCGGGATGGGAT
>NZ_BAABFL010000471.1:0-52205 GCF_039540975.1 Kistimonas scapharcae | reverse complement strand
TCATCTCGTTCTCCGTTTGACTCAGTGTAAGTCGGAGAACTCTAATTCGAAATGCCCCTAGTTTAGGGGATGATTACAATATTAGGAGTAGGAATGGCCGTTGCAGCAGGTGGGCGCATTCCTGACAAGGAAATAGAAGGCGTATTCAACTGCCCTACTATATTCACGCCTGAATTAGGATTGGGAAGCAAAACAAAACATATAACCTGATTATTTTGTGCTGGAAAATTGATTATATTCATCATAAACATCCTTATTACGAATCAATTAAGCTATAGATACAAAAGCATAAAATGATTACAAGTAGATACCAGCAGACAAAAGTAGTCACTAACAGTCCTGTTAATAACAACAACATTGCAAAAATAGAGGGGGGGGGGAATCCCCCCCCTACAACAGCGAAGGTAGCCTTAATATAATTCATTGACTACAGAGACAACAGAAACCGCCTCAACATCATCCACATCATAAACTGCCATGAGGCCCAAACATTTCATAGTGAATTCTGTCATTTCCAATCCCCCAGTCAGTCAATGTTTCGTTGACCATTTTCATGAAAGGCATTGGACCACAACAATAGAAATGAGCACCAGGCACATTAATCAACTCACGGACTTTATCCAGCGACATTAATCCACTGAAATCATAATCTTCTGCTGGCCTGTCAACGGTTGAGGGATGGTTATACCAAATCCACGACTTCAACCGTTCATGTTGCTTTTCCTTAGCTCGGATATCATCAGAAAATGCATGTACCTGACCATTTTCACAGGCGTGCAACCAAAACAATGATCCATGATGGCCATTCTGCAACTGTGTGTTCAGCATTGACAGCATGGGCGTTAACCCAACACCAGCGCTGATCAGAATAACAGGCGATTCCTCTTCAACACTCAGGAAGAAGTCACCAGCAGGCGGCATCACTTCCACCACATCACCTTCACTGACGGCATCATGCAACCAATTGGAAACAACGCCATCAACGTCACCGGTTTCACGCTTGACGCTGATACGGTAATCGCGTCCATTCGGCGCATCAGACAAGGAATACTGACGAATCTCTGCATAGCAGCTGGTCGTCGGCCTTAGCTTAATGCCCAAGTACTGCCCAGGCTTGAATGCCATGACCGGCTTGCCATCAACCGGCTCAAGATAAAATGAAGTAATCAGCTCACTCTCGCGGGATTTACGCACAACCCGGAAAGGTCGCAGCCCACGCCACCCCCCCTCAGCATCTTCATTGATCTGGTAAATCGCTTCTTCCCGCTCAATAAAGACATTGGCCAGCAGCTGGTATGCTTCTGTCCAGGCCTGCAGCACCTCATCTGTCGCCGCTTCGCCCGCAAGCTCACGAATGGTTTCAATCAGGTGATGACCAACGATCTGGTACTGATCTGGCGTGATCAGGAAGCTGGTGTGCTTCTGGGCAATACGTTCAACAACAGCACTCAATACCGAGAGATTATCAATATTTCTGGCATATCCGAGAACGGCTTCAAACAGTGCAGCCGGTTGTCCACCGGAGTGCTGATGACTCAGGTTGAACACATCTTTCAGTTCCGGGTTGTGGGAAAACATCCGCTGGTAAAAATGGCGAGTCAGTTCCGTACCGGCAGACTCAAGCAGGGGAATCGTCGACTGAACAATCCTGATGGTTTCTGAAGATAACATAACAACCTTAACATGCATTTTAAATACCTCTTTATAATCTTGTATTTTTAATGCATGTTCAAGTTAAAATACCCATGTTTTCTCAACCTGTACAAAGCGGTGCCCGATGCGTCTTACCACATTCACCGATATTGGCCTGCGTGCCCTGATGTACCTGGCCACTCGTCCTGAGGGGTATAAATCCAGCATTACGGAAGTGACCGAGGCTTACGATCTCTCACGCAACCATGTGGTCAAGGTGGTTCACCAACTGGCGCGTGCCGGCCTGATACACAGTATTCGAGGTAAAGGGGGTGGCATCATGCTCGGGAAACCGGCGGATGAAATACGCATTGGCCAGGTCGTGATGGCGCTGGAAGAATCCCTGCAGGTGGTGGACTGCACCAAACCGGTCTGCAAAATTCTGCCGGCCTGTCGGCTCAAAGGTGTTTTAAAGGAAGGGGTGGATGCATTTATTGGTGTGCTGGATCAGTATACCCTGGCGGATCTTATCGGTAACAAGAAAGACCTGATTCCACTACTTATACAGAACTGAGCGCTCACTGGCAGTAGCTCATGCTGATCCACAACCACAATCGGTTATCAGACTCGGCCTTATTCACTGTTGGATTTAGAAACTGACATAATAAAACGCTGCATGTATCACGCCACAGCTACAGGTGAAGCCATTGTAGGCAAGTGTTTTTGCCACCATTAACCACCAAGTTTTCTCAACGAACCGAGCTAACCGTATTCACACAACGTCTCGTACTGTCAGCTCGGTAGTTAGAATAAACTACATCAAGTTCCCTTTTTGCCGGGCTTCCTCATCCCATTTCGGTAGCACATTTTCCTTAAACGCTTCTTTGTCTGCCTTGAGCTTCTCCACATTCAGACCAATATACGTCTGGGCTTTTTCCTTGGTTGACAGGTCCGGCATGGCCACGGGATCGGTCACACCATGTTTCGCCAGCACGCGGGCAATTTCCAGCCGGGCCTCACCGGCTTTCTCAACCGCCGTTCCCAGCACCCGCAATGACTCTTCCGGCGCGTGGAAGGACGCGCCATGGGATGCAATGGCATAATCCCAGCGCCATTGTGCATGACGGATCAGAGTCAGAGCCTTTTGCATTTCCTGTTCGCCCGCACCGGCTTTCCAGGCAGCACCAGCCTCAATGTGCGCCTTGACCAGCACGTCTTCGGCCCGGATCTTCATCTCACCGATTTTTTCCTGATAGCTTGTCACCATACCGACCAGATATTCCTTCGACTGGGTATGACAGCTTTGACAGGTGCCCTCAATATTGGCCAGTGGACTCATTACCCGGTGATCGGTAAAGGTAATGCCTTTGTCGCGCTTCTTGGGCATGTGGCAGTCTACGCAGGCCACATTGTACCGTGTACCCCTTCCTGCCAGGTTTCCCAGCCCGGATGCTGGGCTTTCAGCATCGGCGCACGGGAAATCGCATGGGTCCAGTCACTGAACGCGCGATGATCAAAATACTGTTCCATCTCTTCCGCTTTTGTACCTTCCGCCCATGGGAATACCACTTCCTTATTCGGGCCGGCAAAGTAGTACTCTACATGGCACTGGGCACACACCAGCGATTTCATATCCTGCTGTGACGCATTCGCGTGGTCGTAGCCCAATGCTGCCAGACCATCCTCCAGATAGGGACGGGAAATGGCCAGTTTCATGTCATCACTGTTAGTGTCATGACAGTCGGCACAACCAATCGGGTTGACGATCTCAGAGCCTTTGGACGCCCATTTGCCGGCAAAATAGTCATCTTTGCCCTGTTCATCAATCATCCGTGCGACATCCGGGCTCTTGCAGCTCCAGCAGGCATTCGGCATCGGTCCGTCATCCGGGCCGGAAGGCGAGCCGGTTCGCAGGGTGTTACGCACATCGGTCACGGCATACATATGCCCCCGCGGCGCATTGTAATCCTTGGAAAAGCCGTAACCTGCCCATAACACGACCAGGCGCGGATCTTTTTCCAGCATGTCCTCAAACTGGTTGCCATTATGCGCGCTTTTGAAATCCATTTTTTCCGTAGCTTTCCAGGACTCGTATTGCCTGGGAAAGCCGTCTTTAAACATTTCGTTCCTGGCCTCAACGCGACTCTCATCGGCCTGCAGCCCCGCCGTCGCAAACAGTAATAGTGTCAACAGGCCAGTACGGCAGGCCGTCAGCCCATACGGTTTTGACACAGAACCCTGATTCTTCATAACTCCCCCCATTCATCAGACCGCCAGACCGGATTGACCGGAAGCCCGTAGACTTTCTGTCCCCTGCCTATAGCGCCACATTCTCGAACCCACTGCCCAGAATCCTGCCAACACCATCAACCCTCCCCCCAACCAGAGCAGGCTGATAAACGGTTTGACCTGCAAACGGACGGACCAGGCCCCCTGTGCCAACGGTTCTCCCAGCGTGATGTAGAGATCCCGTCGCCAGGTACTGTCCACTGCGGCTTCCGTCATCACCACATCAGGCCGGGCATACCATCGTTTTTCCGGATGCATGTCGGTACGTCGTCCGGCATCGTCAGTGACCGAGAAAAAGGCGTAATCTGCCAGGTAATTCGGTCCACGCACCGGCGTCGTTCCCATAAAGACAAATTGATAACCGCCCAGGGTTTCCTGTTGTCCCGGACGCAGGCCAATCTCTTTTTGCACGAGCCCGGCATCCGACAGGCAGGCACCGGCCATTGCCAGCACCAACCCAATGTGCGCCATTACCGCACCCGCCTTATTAGGCTGATGTCGTACGTAACAGAGCTGTGACCACACGGTCCACAGCATCATGGTGAGCACCAGCCACGTCATCCAGCCAATCCCCGCAACCAACCAGGACAACACCAGGCCAGCCAACACAAACAGCGTCGCTTCACCGACGATCGCGATAAGACTGACCTGACGTATATGGACCGAAAAGCCCGTCAGAATAGCTGCCAGCAGTAGCGCTAGAGGAATAAAAAACGCATTGAAGTAAGGCGCCCCTACAGAGATCCGCCCAGATCCAAAGGCTTCAAAGCCGATAGGGTATAAAGTCCCCAAAAGAATGCTGCCGCAGGCCACCAGCAACAGCATCACAACGCTCAGCAATACCAGAGACTGGCCAGACAGTTTGCCTGTGGCATTAGCTGGCGCCCGCAAGGCATACAGAACCAGCGAAAAACCAGCGACAACGACAATAAAACCGAGTATCGCCACACCCGTTGCCGGCTGCATGGCAAACGCATGCACCGACGTCAGCACACCGGATCGCACCAGGAAGGTACCCACCAGAATCAGTGCCTGCGTTGCTATCGCCAGCAATACCAGGCTACCGGAGCAATGATTGCGAGCTCGCACACGCCATAACTGATGGAGCATTGCGGTAGCCGTCAACCACGGCATCAGTGACGCATTCTCCACGGGATCCCAGAACCACCAGCCTCCCCAACCCAGCTCGGTATAGGCCCACCGGCTGCCAAGCACAATCCCCAGTGTCAGCCATGACCAGGCCACCAGCAGCCAGGGGCGACAGGCAAACAGTTTCCCCCCATCCGAAGACAGTAACGATGACATCACCATGCCAAACACGACAGTTAAACCGCCGTAGCCCAGGCACAACGCCGGAGGATGGAAAATCAGACCGGCATCCTGCAGCATCGGGTTTAATCCTGAACAATCAGGCGACAAGGCTGAGGCCACTGGCGCAAATGGAGAAGACACCAGTAACAGACCGACCAACCCGGAGCTGATCATCGCCATAAACGACAACGCGATGTTTTTTTGAGCCACGGAAAACGGGCGGCAAAACCGGTAAAACAGCCCCATCCAACCCGCCTGAAGCATCACCCAGAACAACAGAGAACTACCATGTCCGCCCCAAGCCGCACTGATTTTATAAATGAGAGGGAGGCTCGTTTCGGAGTGCGACACCACGTAACTGACCGAAAAATCATCCGTGACAAGGGCGTAAACAAGGATCAGAAAGGCAGCCTGTAAACTGGCTCCATGGGTGATGAGCCACAGGCTGGCCGGTATACGACGCAAACCACTCAGCACCGGATAAAAAACCAGTCCCAGCCCTGTCATCAGCGCCAGCATGGCCAGACTGTTTCCGGCATTCAGCATGAAGTAACCCTTAGTCAACCAGCGGCTTCTTCATCAGCCGGGTTTCCGGCAGCTTATGGGCGATTCCCTGGTGACAGTCGATACAGGTCTGTCCGTTCTCGATCGCCTTTTCATGGTTCATGCGCGCCCACTGATACTGCTGATCCAGCGATGTCTCGATATTCATGTGACAGGCCCGGCAGGCGGCCGAGTCATCTTCACGCATATCTGCCCAGACCCGTTCCGCCATGACCAGACGATGGGCTTCGTATTTTTCCGGCGTATCGATAATACCGGTGAACTTGCCGTAGACTTCCCGCAGCGCCTCGATTTTTCGGGCCACCTTACCGGGTAAGTCATGGGGAACATGGCAGTCGGCACAGGTCGCACGGGTGCCGGTACGGTTGCTGTAATGAATAGTGTCCTGCAATTCAACATAAGCATTGTCACTCATTTCATGACAGCCGATGCAGAAGGACTCGGTACTGGTGGCCTCCAGGGTATAACTGGCCGCTCCCCAACCCAACAGGCCAACGACAATGCCAGCCAGTAATAAAACACCGGCAGAGTACTTGACGGACGGTCTGGAAAGAAACCGGAGAATTGCGGTCACTGCGTTCATAACACCTGCCACATGCCTGTTGTTTTTTATCTGCAAGTCCAACAAATAAAACCTAACAGGAAGGCGACGTGCGGCTTGTGACATGCATCAATGATCAACCGGAGTCTTATATTTCTTATCGTTATTCCGACAAAAATCCCTTGATTACAGAGACAAAGATCGGGAGTGGACGACCTATAACGTCAATCAATCCGACCGGGACAGGATGATGACATCATTACCGCAGCATTCCATGGCAAAGTCATAAGTTGAAGCCAGCCACCGGAATGTTTCTTCAGAATAAAAACAGATATGGGTTGGATCCCGGATATAGTGCCAACGGGCAAAGGCCTGGCGATCCTGCACCCTCTTGGTCATAACACCAAGACAGCCCCCCGGCCTGAGCAACCCGATCAGCTGCTTCAATACCGTACCAGGGCAGGCCAAGTGCTCTATCACTTCTGTTGCCGTCACAAAATCATAGGTTTGTTCCAACACTTCGGGCTTATGTGCGTAATAGATATCGTAAACCGCCATCCTGTGACCCGCTTCACTGAACATGGCAGCAAGCGCAGGACCGGGGCCACACCCGAAATCCAGCCCTTCTCCCTGACTCAGCCCCTGCTGGGCCAGATGCTCAACGACAGGGTCAAACACCCGGGAAAGAAAACGGCGGTATCCGGCATCATCGACGCGATTATCATGTTGATCGTAAACCGCTTTCTCCTCCTCATTGGATAAGTGAAAGGAAGACGGCACAAACACCAGCAGGCAGTTATTGCAATGAAGGTAATCCCTCACTTTGTCCCGATGGTAGTGGCGCGTATCAAAACTGCCACAAAGCGGGCATATGTCGTCAGTCAGCATGGTGTACGATGTCCCGAAAACAAAGAACGCGGCTTGTGCCGCGTTCAGAGTGTACCGGAAAATCGGTGAATTACAGCTGGGGACCCGCCGCAACCAGTGCCTTGCCGGCGTCATTATCGGTGTATTGTGCGAAGTTCTTCACAAAACGCGCCGCCAGATCCTGCGCACGGCGCTCCCAGGCCTCGGGATCATCATAGGTATTACGGGGATCCAGGATGGACACATCATCGACACCGGGTACCGCCACCGGCACTGCCAGATTGAAGTACGGCAACATCACGGTATCCGCCTCATCAATGGAACCATTCAGAATTGCATCAATAATGGCACGAGTCGCCTTGATGGAAATGCGCTTGCCCGTACCATTCCAGCCGGTGTTAACCAGATAGGCTGTCGCACCGGATGCCTGCATTCGCTTGACCAACGTCTGGGCGTATTGCGTCGGATGCAGCATCAGGAAAGCTGCACCAAAGGCCGCGGAGAAAGTCGGTGTCGGTTCAGTGATGCCACGCTCAGTACCCGCCAGTTTAGAGGTATAACCTGACAGGAAGTGGTATTGAGTCTGTTCAGGTGTCAGCCTGGAAACCGGTGGCAAGACACCAAAGGCGTCTGCTGTCAGGAAGATAACCCGTGTCGCATGACCGCCACGAGAGACCGGTTTGACGATATTTTCAATATGGTAAATCGGGTAAGACACCCGGGTGTTTTCTGTCTTACTGCCATCGTCGTAATCAATCTTGCCTTCCGCATCAACAGCCACATTTTCCAGCAGGGCATCGCGACGAATGGCATTGAAGATATCGGGTTCGTTTTCCTGGCTCAGGTTGATGCACTTGGCGTAACAACCACCTTCGAAGTTGAACACGCCATCATCATCCCAGCCGTGCTCATCGTCACCGATCAGTTCCCGGTTAGGGTCAGTGGATAAGGTCGTTTTACCCGTTCCGGATAAACCAAAGAAAACGGCCACATCACCTTCTTTACCGATATTGGCAGAGCAATGCATGGAAGCAATGCCTTTCAGCGGCAAAAGGTAGTTCATGACGGAGAACAGCCCTTTCTTCATTTCACCGCCGTACCAGGTACCGCCGATCAGCTGCATGCGCTCGGTCAGGTTGAACGCAACAAAATTTTCGGAATTCAGTCCCTGCGCCTGCCAGTCCGGATTGGTGGTCTTGGCGCCGTTCATGACAATAAAGTCAGGCTCAAACGTTTTCAGTTCCTCGGCAGAAGGCCGGATGAACATATTCGTGACAAAGTGCGCCTGCCAGGCCACTTCGGTAATGAACCGAACACAGAGACGGGTATCCGGATTGGCTCCACAATAAGCATCAACAACGAACAGGCGTTTACCGGATAGCTGCCGTGTGACAACGCCTTTCAGGTCGTTCCAGACGGATTGATCAATCGGCTTGTTATCATTACGTCCCTGGTCAGCCCACCAGAGCGTATCCCGGGTCGTATCATCGCGGACAATGTACTTATCTTTTGGCGAACGGCCAGTGAATATGCCGGTATCCACAGCCACCGCACCGGATTCAGTGACCACGCCGCACTCATAACCATTCAGGTCGTCACGGGTTTCTTCTTCGTAAAGGAGGTCGTAGGAAGGGTTTCGCAGGATGTCGACGGCGCCGGCAATGCCGTAGGGGGTCAGGTCAAGGGTATCAGTCTTGGCACTCACGTTTTTTGTCTCTCACTTCTGGCGTTTATCCAGGTGCTGAAGGCCGCCCCCTCCCCATGGATGCATGTTCGGAGCCGGCTGTTCTCCCTGACAGTTGAATTCATTGGTATCAGGGCCTTCATCCAGGCACTCATCCTTCGAGGCTGAATTGACGATACGGAGGGGCATTTTCCCTGAAGATGGAAACAATTACCACACCACGATACGTATATTTACCAATTCGAACGCTCTATAACCGGACCTGGTAATGATTAGAGTCAACATACCCAATAAGGTTCACTCGTTTCCCATAGGTACCAGGTGACTGGTGGCCACCAGGTGTTGCAGCGGTTTCCGTTGATTGACCGCCCGGAGTATCTGTTGCCACTGGGTACGTGAAAAACTGTGGACCCCCCGCAGACGGACACCATCATTCACAGGGCTTTCATCCATCAATAGCCGCTCATGAATAACCGCTGAATTCTTGTACCGGCAGGCCACACAGCACACACTCGAGGCAACCTGTATAGGTCTCCCGCCCTGTTCCAGCCGCAGGTCATGTGCCAGCTGACGAACAGTGTCCGCCAGCCGGTGGCAACTACCCGCCCGGGAGCAGCGAACACCGCTGCAGACCACGATCTGGTGGCTGCCCACCTGATCGGGCTGATGTCGTCCGGCATACCCTGGCTCAGACGACGCCATTGCATGATGTTCAGGAATTCTGCAAATCACCATGCTCACCGTAGGCCCACCCGCCTGCAGGCAAAAGGTCGATTCCGGCACCAGAATCGTCGTAGCGCCACTGCTATGGCGGGCAGCTGCTTCGGCCACGGAAAAGCGACCGCACTCCCACAAACGCTTCATCTCATCAACCGGACGTTCGGGGTCCGCTCCCAACAATTCTTCAATACTGTAAGTCAGCAGGGGAATGTCATGGATGATCCCGAAGTCATTCAGGGCAGGATGATGGCGCTGCAGGTCCAGACCCGCCAGGTAGCGCACACTGTCAATCGACAAGCCGTTATCATCCAGAAACTGCACCAGCCCCTGCCCGACCACTTCCAACGGAGTATCGCGATGACAGTACACGCCTACAACCAGGCTCTTGGGCCGCCAGATAAGGGTCTTGTCACTGTGCAGGGCCAGTTTTTCGCTGCTACCACGATGCTGGTCTGAAACCAGCACCAATGCCTGAAAAGCATCAGGATTGATGGTATCCAACGTGTCATGGCAAACAACACTCTCGGACAATGCCCCTTCCCTCAGCCAAACCGGCATGGAGCCTGATGACTGCACCCAGGCCACCGGCTGTTTCTGAAACAACGCGGTTGAGACGCGCTGGATTGCTGCACCTGATGCAGACTCCAGCACCCAGCCATGACGCAGTCCCAGTGATAACAGATATTGCCGTACCTCATCCTTCGAGCCGGGAAATGATAAGACGGGTTGAAGCCCCAGTAGCCAGGCAACCTGCTCCGTTAACTGATGCTGCCGTCCAACCTCGTGTTCAACATAAACCGGCAGACAGATACCGGCCGACATATCCACCGCAATCACTACAACCCGATGCGGCTGAGCATTTAATGGGAACATGCCGGTCAATTGCTCCCCGCTTTGGCCGGATTGCAGAAAGATAATATGGCATTCGTAATGATTCAGATGCGCGCTAAGGAGGGTCTGTACAGGACGCTGAAAGGAGCAGACAAAATCAGGCAAGGGTATACGGACACCAGCTTCGACAAACAGGTCAACCTGATCCAGGTACCGCTCCAGTTCTATCGCGCGTCTGGCCCCCAGACTGTCCGTGGCATACAACGCGAAACGCCCGCTCACTGCGCCCATTCACACTCCCCAACCTGTAATAGTAGAATTACCCCGTCACACCGAAGACAGTTCTGCCCGGATAAAGGGTAATCATGGCAGCATCAAAGATAGCTAACCCTCCATGATGGAACGGGCTTTTTGATAATCGGGATAAGTTTGTGAATGAATGGTTAACGACTCAGGAACAGCCACAGAACACATCAGGCATCCAGCCTGAAAACAACCGGTACCCGCACACGGCTGGCCAGCGCCACACCATCACGCACCAGCGGCCGGAAAGACCACCTGCGCACGGCTTTTTCCGCCGCACGATCCAGTAGGCTGAAACCGGAAGAATCCACCAACGTCACCGACTCAATATGTCCGCGTTTATCCAGGAAAACCTCCAGGAGTACCGTTCCCTGTTGTCCGCGCTTGCGTGCTTGGTAAGGATAAGCCGGTTTGCGCTGGGCACCATTAAACAGGGGCTCCGTCACCAGGGGGCGTTGATCCGTCAAACCGGCCACATCAGCAGTACGGCTCATATCCTGGGCTGTATTTCCCTTTGAGACTTCCGTAACGGGCCGTTGGGATTCGGTGGTTTCCTTTTTTGCTACCAACTTTTCAGGTGGCAATGTGTCAGGCTTCTTCTCAGGTTCTGGCGGCTTGGGCTTCCTGACCGGCCTGGGGCGTTCATCGTCGGTTTTTACAACCGTTTTATTGGGCGAGTCACCGCGGGTCGTGACGACAGACTCCGGCTTTTTAACCACTTGTGGTTCTGGCTCATCAGCGGGTTTGTTTTGATCATCCTTCTCCGGCTCAGCCTTCGAGCTTGATGGGCTCGCCAGGGTGACATTCACCTGCAAGGTCTGCCCACCCTGGGGCAACGCCAGCATATCCAGACGGGTTTCAGGTTTTCCAACAAAGCCGACAATCGCGGCATGAATCGCCAGCGAAATCACGATTGTCACCAGGATGTCAGAATGCATCATCAGACAGGCACACTCACCATTAGCAAAGACCTGACCAGGACCGGGCACCAATCAGGCATAAGGGGGTCTAATCATACGGCATAGGTCTGTAAACGCTAATCCGTACAGGACGAAAGGCCTCGCAGGGATTATTCAGGCATATTGCCGGACAAAAAACCGGGTTATTGCCTGCTCCCGCACATATACGGATTGACCCGACTAAACTGCAATTGATACTTTGCGCGCGTTTTTGATGTCGGCCTCACCCACTTGAGGCCCTCAGTTACTGAGTAAAACCAGCCTAAACGGAAGCCCCATGACCCAAGAAAACATCCTGATCATCAACTGCGGCAGCTCTTCACTGAAGTTTGCAGTGATCAACCCACAGGACGGTGACGAGAAAATCAGCGGTGTTGCTGAGCGTCTGTCCACTCCGGAAGCTTTTGTCCGCTGGAAGTTCCAGGGCAACAAGGACATGGTCGAAATGCCGGCTGCCGGCCACTTCGAAGTCTTTGGCAAGCTACTGGACGTCCTGAAAGAAACCAACCTGTTCGACACCATCGGCGGCATCGGTCACCGCGTGGTTCACGGTGGTGAAACCTTCAAAGAATCCTGCCTGGTCACTGACGAAGTGGTTCAGGGCATCGAAGACTGCATCCACCTGGCACCGCTGCACAACCCGGCTCACCTGGTCGGCATCCGTGCTGCCATCGAATACTTCCCCGGCCTGAAGCAAGCCACTGTATTCGACACCGCGTTCCACCAGACCATGCCTGAGCGCGCCTACATCTACGCCGTACCTTACGAGTACTACGAAGAGCAGCGCCTGCGTCGTTACGGCATGCACGGCACCAGCTACCGTTACGTCAGCGCCAAGGCCGCTGAAATGCTGGGTCTGGACCTGAGCAACAGCGCCATCCTGGTGGCTCACCTGGGTAACGGCGCCAGCGCCGCGGCCGTCCTGAACGGTGAATCCGTGGACACCACTATGGGTCTGACCCCGCTGGAAGGTCTGGTAATGGGCACCCGTTCCGGCAGTCTGGATCCGAACGTATTCAGCTTCCTGAACAAGACCTACGGTTACACCCTGGAAGAAATCACCGACATTCTGAACAAGAAGTCCGGTCTGCTGGGTATTTCCGGTCTGAGCAACGACTGCCGCGCCATCGAAGAAGCGGCTGCTGAAGGCAACCGTCGTGCGCAGCTGGCCCTGGACGTATTCTGCTACGTTCTGGCCAAGCAGCTGGCCGGTCTGGCTGTTGCCCTGGGTCGCATCGACGCACTGGCGTTCACCGGTGGTATCGGTGAAAACTCCGACCTGATCCGTAAGAAGGTTCTGGAGCTGATGGGCGTATTCGGCTTCGACATGAGCGACGAACTGAACGAGAAGTTCCGTTTCGGCAACGAAGGCGTTATCACCAACGAAGGCAGCACCGTTGCCATGGTGGTTGCGACCAACGAAGAGCTGATGATCGCTCAGGATACTGCCGCCCTGATCGGCTAATCCTCATCCGGCCTGCAGCACCCGCTGCAGGCCGCCTTGATTTCTTCCCCAATTCTTGCCTTTTTTCCTGTTCCCGAACCCCAAAGTTCGCTAGCATGGAAACCCTCACCTGCCATAAATTCCCTAAGGTTATCTGATGACAATCTCTGACCAGAAAGCGGTACTGATCCACTACACCCTGAAAAATGATCAAGGCGAAGTCCTGGACAGCTCCGCAGGTCATCCGCCCCTGGCTTACCTGCACGGCGCAGGCAATATCATTGAAGGTCTGGAAAACGCTCTGGTCGGCAAACAGGCCGGTGACAAGCTTCAGGTAACCGTTGAACCCGCCGAAGCTTACGGCGAATACGATGAAAACCTGGTGCAGGAAGTCCCTATGGAATCTTTCGCCGGTATCGAGACCATTGAGCCCGGCATGCAGTTCCACGCGGAAGGCCCCTTTGGTCCCCAGATCGTGACCGTCACTGCCGTCACCGAAGAGAGCGTTGTTGTTGACGCCAACGCTCCGCTGGCCGGTGAAACCCTGCACTTTGACGTAGAAGTCGTAGAAGTCCGCGATGCCACCAAGGATGAGCTGGAACACGGCCACATCCACGGTGAAGGCTGCAACCACGGCCACGAAGAAGCGCACGCACACGAAGAGTAATAGCCTCTGGGTCGGGGTTGTATACCCGACCCATTCCTTTTAAGCCGTTCTCCCTTCCCGCCTGAAACTCCCCCTGCTTTTTTCTGTCTAAACTGCATGCGCTGCTGAAAAGAACGCGGTTGGTATCATCCGGTTCGCAGAAAGACTTTGGGTGGAATAAGGGGTAGCTGACGTGAAGTACTGGTTATATATTGCCATTGCTGGCTTGTTTGAATGCGTATGGGCTGTGGGCCTGAAATATACCGAAGGATTGACCCGGTTACTGCCCACCGCCGGTACCGCGGTCGCCATCATTATCAGTTTCTACTTTATGGCACTGGCCCTGCAGAAACTGCCCATGGGAACCGCTTACGCAGTCTGGACAGGCATTGGCGCCGTTGGTGTCGCCACCTTCGGCATGCTGTTTCTGGGTGAATCCCGGGATATCCTGCGAATTTTCTGCATTCTTTTGATTGTCGCCGGGATTATTGGTTTAAAGCTGGTTTCTGGCGCTGTTGAATAATCATAACAATCGCTATTTCAGAGCCATTGTTCAGGCTGCTGCACGTGGGGGTTCATCATGATGTTCATCATTGATCGGTGTCCGATTGACAACCTTCCGGTCTTTCACCAGCATCACTGACAGGACAGAACATAACCCACAACCTGCAATGAGTGCCGCCATGGGAACCGCTGTGCCATTGTGAAATACACCGGCAAGCCCTGCGGTAATGCCACCAATCCCAAAACGCAGGATCCCTGCCGCTGCATTAGCCGTACCCGCAATACCCGGAAAATAAGACAATGCCAATGCATTGGAGTTGGGACCAGTGAAGCCCAGCATACCGACAAATAAAACGACGGGGATCACGATACCCAGTAAGCCACCGGCGCCCGTCACGGCCATGAATAACAGAGTAAGGCCCGAAAGGGCGGCAAACACCGTTCCAAAACGCAACATATTCAGTAACGGAAAACGCCCGATCAGGCGCATGTTAATGATATTGCATGCGCCCATCGCCACGATGTTGGCCGCAAAGAGAAAGCCGTAATACTCCGGCGCTATACCGTAGAGTTGGATATAGACGAACGGTGACGCACTGATAAACGCAAACAGGCCACCAAAGAAAAAACCATGGCCCAGAATACAGCCCATGGCATTACGATGGGTAATCACTGACACGTAATTTTTGGCCAGCTGTTTTGCCGTAAGAGCCTGACGGTGCTCTTCCGGCAGGGACTCTTTCAACATAAACAACGCCAGCACCAGCGCCGCACAGCCAAAAAGTGCCAGAGTTATAAACAGAGAACGCCAGCCACCTAACAGAAGCAACTGCCCACCCAGCAAGGGAGCAATCAGCGGCGCTACCGTCATCACCAGCAGAATGGACGACATGATCCGGGCGCAGTCTTCCCGATCAAACATGTCACGCACCATCGCGGGAATCGTGACCATCACGGCAGCCCCGGACATGGCCTGCAGAATACGGGCTACGATGAGTTCATTGGCAGTATTGGTAAAGGCTGAGAGCAGAGTGGTGGCGATATAAAACACCAGGCCGGGCACCATTACCCGTAGCCGCCCGAAACGATCGGCCAGCGGCCCAAAGATCAGCTGGCCCAGGGCAAAGCCCAGCGTATAGGCGCTTAGCGTCAGCTGGATGCTACCCAGAGGTTCGTTCATGCTCTCGGCAATGGCAGGCATGGCAGGCAAATAAAGATCAATTGCCAGTGGCCCCAGGCAGGTCAGGATCCCCAGAACAAGTATGAGTAACTGCTTATCCCTGCCAGACATAGAATGCGTATTATTCATTGATGCGACTGCTGTTAAAGCGTAAGTGCCCCCTAAATTGCGGGGGAAGAAACACGATGAACGGTTAGGCTGTGTAATGGATATACATCGCCCGGACAGGCACTTCCTGAAGGGTCACAAGCACCAGTCGATTACTGTGCCATTGTCTGACAGTAAGTGAAATACGCTTTACTAACAGTTTTCAGAGCATCTTCCCTATTTTCCTGTACTCTGGCAGCACTCAACTGAGGGATCAGGGGAAGAGGTTGTCGTCAGCCTGCGCCGTATATTTACGCATCAGTTGTACGCAGGCAATAATTGACGTCAATAACCCGACAAAACCAACCCCCAGCGCTACGGTGATAACCTCCAGCCGCTCACTGCTGTTGAAACTGCTCTCAAGCCGCATAAACAGCATGGCGTAGAAATTCCCCACAACGAACGCCCAACCTACTGGCAACAATACAATGCTGATTTCGTTACGTGCCATCCGCGCCACCAGTAGCATAAAGGCTACGGCAATGTAATCGTCGAAGGTCAACGGCCAGTATTTATCGGTGGTAACAAAAACAAATGTTTCACCAATGCCCAGTACCCAGGCAAATGCCAATGCAAGATAACGACTGAAAAGCAACATGTTTCGATCCCTCGCTTTCCCCTGTATTGTTCTATCAGAAACCTGATGGTATCGGGGCCAGTATTTCTCTCCCTGTTTCAGTCTAATCACTTGGCGTCTAAACTTCCGCCCTTCACAGGGTCTCTCTTTGTATTAGTACAATCAGCCGCGACTAAATTCTGTCCTCGACTGGCGACGTCGGCCTGCGTGGGCCACACTATTTACGTTATATAAAAAACTTCAACAATTCGAAATCGCCTAGGACAAGCCATGCCACAACAACCTGTTATTAAAGACATTGCCTCCGTTGCCGAAGGGATACCTGAATCAGAATTGCTGATGCCAGAGACGGAGATGACAATGTCCTACGATGACGCCCCTGAACATGTGAAGTTGGCTGTTGAAATTATCCGACAGGTTGAGTTGCTGCATTTTGAAGACGATACCGTCATGGAAGCCGCCCTGCTGGTGATCCAGGATACCCTGAGAAAACTGCCCCAGCATGAGCGCCTCTCCTGGCGTCAGCGTCTCTGTGAAATATTGAAAGTGCCAAATGGTTCCGGTCGCCTGAAGTCTGATCAGGAAGCCATCTGATTCCCCTTTCGTCGTCTCGGCATAGCATAAAAAGGGCAGGTACTACCTGCCCTTTTTGATTACTGGCTGACAGGAAAATGCATCACTGCAAAGGTATCAGGCAAATACCATTTAGCGTCGTCTGCCTGAACCGTTTCGAGCCGCTGAATAAAATCATCAATACTGGTCAGCCGAATACCTTGTTGATCCCCTGTTGGATCATTACCAAAAAAATCTTCCCAGTGGCCCAGGATACTGTTCCTTGGCTGTATATCCGTCACCAATCCTTCCGGATAATTGTCGACCTGTTCAAACGCACCGACGCAATGAAAGGCAAGATCAACCCGGCGCTCATCTGCTGCCGCCAGTTCCGGTACAAAACCCAGCGGCGGTGTACTGGCAGCATCCTGGTAATGTACCCGGTAAACGGACTTACCTTTGTCATCAAGAAAATCAATCAAATACGCAAAGGTCTTCCCCTCTTTCCAGCCAAACGAATGCCACGGCAAAGCGGGAAGATCTTCTTCATAACGCCCCTGCATAAACGTAATCCCCATCACATGGGGCGCATGTTCTGACTCGATGGCCATAATCCGGAGTTTACCGCTAGGCGCATACAACCACTCACCGACATCGTCCCCTTTGGCAGCCTTACCATTCACCACCACAATACGATCTTCCGAAACAGAACCGGCAATTGAGTGCTTCATGGTTTGTGAACCATAAACATTGGCTTTTAAGGCATGTTTTTCCATGACTCTGGGAACATCCATCAGGTGGTCATAGTGCGCATGGCCGACGAGGATCATCTCCACATCGTCAACTTGAGGCATCAGTGCATCAATACGTTCATTGTCAGGTGCTATTGGTTGAAAAGGCCCCGGAGGCAAACCGAGCAATGCCGGGTTACTGAAAGACGGCGCAGTCAGCAAGGCGGTGTCGCCATAACGAATCAACAGACCACCAACGCCCAGGTATTGCACGGTGACCTGATTCGATTGTGAGCCCGTTTGTTCGGTTGTACCCGTTGTCACCGGTAAGTGATCAACCGAGGTTGCACAGGCAACCAGCATAGAGACCAGCACAATCAATGAAAGCGAATGTCTGACACGCATTATTCGTTTCAACCCCCTGTCTTATTGTTCTTGTTTAGTGCACAGTATCCACGGCAGCCGCTTCATTGATGACAAGATATTCCCTGATCAGCTGCATAATACGTTCACGGTTAAAAGGCTTGCCCACATGCTCGTCCATGCCGGCATCAAGACACCTCTGCCGGGCTGCTGCGGATATATGGGCCGTCAGCGCAATAACTGGAATACGTTGCTTACCATGTTCACGCTCATACGTGCGTATACGACGGGTAGCCTCGAAACCGTCCATGCCCGGCATTTCACAATCCATTAATACCATGGCTACCGGATGGTTCTGATGATCCTGCTGACAATAAATCTCTACGGCCTCTTTACCATTGCGTGCATGAATTGGCACCAGACCAACCTGCTTGAGAAATTCCGAAACTACCATCCAGTTGGTGTTATTGTCTTCTGCCACCAGCACCCGCTGCCCACTGTCTGACAGCGCCGCAATCGGTTTCGTCACTGACTGAAAAATGGGTTTCTCATCCGACAGGCTTGTGGCCAGATTTGCTGTAAACCAGAAACAACTGCCTCGCCCCGGCTCACTGATGACACCAATCTCTCCCCCCATCAACTCAGCCAGTTGTTTGCTTATGGTCAGTCCCAGCCCGGAGCCGCCATACTGGCGGTTGGTCGCAGCATCCGCCTGCACGAATGACTAAAACAGACGCTCATGGAGTGAGGTCGGTATGCCAATACCGGTATCCTTTACAGAGAAATAAAGCGTCAGCTGTCCATTTTCATCTTCATGGTCAAGCCTCACCCTTACCGAAACAGCGCCTTTATCCGTAAATTTAAATGCGTTACCCAGAAGGTTCACCAGAATCTGACGAAGCCGGGTCGGATCTCCTGTCACCTGTCGTGGAATATCTGGAGCGATTTCCAGAGAAAGATCGATATTGCGTAGATGCGCTTCTGACTGAAACACGTTCAAGGTTCGCGCCATCAGATCCTGCAGGTCAAAAGCGATGCTTTCCAGCTCCATGCGCCCGGCATTAATACGGGTATGGTCAAGAATATCGTTGATAATCGTGAGCAGGGACTGCCCCGAGTCGTTGATGGTATCCGTATACTTTTCCTGCAACCGGTTAAGAGGCGTCTGCCGCATTAATTCAGTTACACCCAGAATACCGTTGAGCGGCGTCCGGATTTCGTGACTGATTTTCGCCAGAATTTCACTCTTGGCTTTACTTTCCGCCTGAGCGATCACAGCCAGTTCGCGACTTCGCACCTGCTCCCGCCCCAGCAGGTAAAGCCGGTAACCCAAGCCAATCATTAACACGAAAAACTCACTGACAAAGGCGAGCTTAAGGCCATAGATAGAGTCAGCGTAGTCGTGAACAATCCCCAGGTTCGCCACCGCCACAAACACACACACGGAAATAAACAGTGTCCAGCCCGCCGTAAAGATCATGGCGGGTCTATCACCCTGGATGGAACGCACCATCGCCTGGCCGAAGATCCAGAAAACCAGTAAAAAATCGGGAATCACTACCGAGAAAGACGCCATGCTATACGGCAGGAAAGGCGAACTCACCATAGCCAGCAACATGTACCAGATCATGATGCGATTCAGCCGATCAGCCCGCGGCAGAAATTCCGGAAGATGCAGATAGCTACGGGCAAATAACATGGCAAAGATGGAATTCAGGCACTGGAAAACCACTACCGAGATTTCCTGAAATTTCAATGCGTCCGGCCAGAAAGGAAAACCACTGCCGTCCAGCGCCATCATCGCTAGTGTGGTAAACACCGCATGCATGAAATAGTAAAAATAAATCCGTTCCCGAATCGCAAGGAATATCAGCAATGCGGCGAGAATCACCGTCAGACAAATCCCGTAGAACAAACCATCCGCGGTATAGCGAAATTCAGACGTTTCAATGAGTGTCTTGAGACCCGCAACATAAAGCGGTATGTGAAGTGAGCTGGTGCTCTGCACTTCAATATAAAAGGTTTGTGTCACCTGTGGCGGCAATTCAAGGGGGAATGTCAGCTGCCGGGTACGAAAAGGTCTCTCTTCAAACGGTTGTGCGTCACCGCCCTGCACCACCCGGTATGGTTCTTCAGCCAACAGTGAAGCACTGGATGGCGCATACAGATTCACATGATCCAGACGGGAAAAGCTGGACTCAAGAAAAACACGGACAACCTTAGAGGAGGGGTTCTGCAGTGAAAATCTCAGCCAGACCGCGTCATCGCTATACGCCAGGTTCAGCTGCTGAACCCTGACCGGCTGAAAATAGAGGGTTTGGTTACCAATAATGTTGTCTGCTGTCATACCACTGGAGGAAGTGGTGCGATACATTTCAAGATAGGGTGCCAGGGATTGGAAGGGCATGGTTTCATCAACCACTAACACACCCGCCGACGTCTTCTGCCAGGGCAGGCAGAGAGCCATCAACAACAATGTACACCATATCGACAGACAACTGCGGTACGCCCCATGTACCCTGCCTGCAAAATTGCACGACAACATTTTTATATTCTTGTTATGTGACAAGGCGACTACGTTACCGTGTCGCCTTTATTCCAGCAAGGTTTGATCCGTCACTGCGATCAGGTATTTCAGGTCAGCAGCGCCAGCAGCGCCAGCAGCCTTTCAGGATCATCCGTTTCGATCCAGTCCACGCCCAGTGCCGCCAACCGATGCGCTTCCTGCTCATGATCCACATCCGGGTTATCCACGTAACGGGTATCCAATGGGAACAGGGTATATGCACCAACCAGCATATTGCGCTGGTGAAATTTCTGGACGGTATCACTGTCGATCAAAGTATGCTCTGCATCCACCACTGTTGAGTGCACAAATCGCCCAATAGCATTGGCTTCCAGTAGCAGGTTCAACAGGTTGAGCGCATTCTGGTTACCGGCCCGGCGACTCAGCTCGGTATCCAGCTCTGGCAACGCATTAAGCAGCGTGTCCAGCCAGTCTCCCATGCCTTCCAGCATGCCGCCATCATAAGCAAAGCCGCTATGGATTCCCGGCAGTGCTTTCTCCAGTTTACGCAGCATGAAGAAATCAAATGAGGTACTGATGACATTGTCCTGCTTGCCCGATGCTTTGATGACACGAGCCACTTCCGTACCGGTATGACGGCGTGACCAGTTTGGCGCATAGGCTTTCATCTCGATATTGATCAGCAAGCTGTCGCCACATTCATCCAGCACTTCTTCCAGCAAGGGAATCCGTTCCTCCGAAGGGTATTCAACGACGGTGCCGTCTCCCCGATCAATCCGCCGCTGGATGCGCAGTTGTGACACTTCATCCCACGTCATCTCCGCGATTGAGCCAGCGACACCGGTCAGACGTTCTGTCTGCTCATCATGAAACACCACAATCCGGTCATCCCGGGTTTTAAACACATCCAGCTCAATGCCATCGACGCCCAGTTCAATGGCCTTGCGAAATCCAGCCAGCGTATTCTCCTGATGCGCCAGCGGTACGCCACGGTGCCCCAATACCAGCGGTCGGTTTTTATCGGCAAAAAATCCATTTGTCATTGTTCTTACTTCCGCACTCTAATCGGTCAACCGATCATACGGCAGTGGAGCACCGTTTAGCCAGAATCCTGCCCCGGTCAGAAAAAGCCCAGTGGCGATGTTCCGTAACTGACCATCAGGTTTTTGACCTGCTGGTAATGCTCAAGTGTCATTTTATGCCCCTCCCGACCGACACCGGACTTTTTGAAGCCCCCGAAGGCGGCATGGGCAGGGTAGACATGGTAGCAGTTGATCCAGATACGACCGGCCTGAATCGCACGCCCCATATGCTGTGCCCGGTTGATATCACGGGTCCAGACACCGGCGCCAAGGCCATAGATGGAATCATTGGCGAGCGCAATCGCTTCCTCTTCATCCCTGAAGGTGGTTACTGCGAGCGTCGGGCCGAAAATTTCCTCCTGGAACACCCGCATCCGGTTTTCCCCTTTCAGGATGGTGGGCTGGATATAGTAGCCACTGGCCATGGCTTCCGGCATCGTCGCCAGCTCTCCGCCCAGCAGGAAGCTGGCACCTTCATCCCGGGCAATTTTCATATAACTGAGCACCTTGTCGAACTGCTCCTGGCTGGCCTGGGCGCCAATCATCGTATCCGTATCCAACGGGTTCCCCTGCCGAATCTCACGGGCACGACTGATGGTGCGATCCATCAGGTCATCAAAAATGGATTCATGCACCAGCGCCCGGGAGGGACAGGTACAGACCTCGCCCTGATTCAGGAACGTCATCAGCATGCCCTCAACCGCCTTGTTAATGAACGTATCTTCCTGCGCCATGACATCCGGAAAAAAGATATTGGGTGATTTTCCCCCCAGCTCCACTGTGCAGGGAATGATGCTCTCTGCCGCACAGTGCAGGATTTTGCTACCCACCGGCGTAGAACCAGTAAACGCCAACTTGTTGATGCGTGGGTTGCTGGCCAGAGCTTGACCGGCTTCTTCACCATAACCATTGACGATGTTCACTACGCCGGGTGGAAGCAGGTCAGCAATCAATTCCATCAACAGCAGGATCGTCACCGGCGTCTGTTCCGCCGGCTTCAGCACCGTGCAGCAACCAGCGGCCAGGGCTGGCGCCAGTTTCCAGGCGGCCATCAGTAACGGGAAATTCCAGGGAATAATTTGTCCTACGACCCCAACGGGTTCATGGAAGTGATAAGCAACCGTGCTGCTGTCGATATCACTGAGCGAACCTTCCTGGGCCCGGAGACAACCGGCAAAATAGCGGAAATGATCCACCGCCAGCGGCAAGTCCGCCGCCAGGGATTCCCGAATCGGCTTGCCATTATCCCAGCTCTCGGCAACCGCCAGGGATTCCAGATTCTGTTCAATCCGATCCGCAATTTTCAGCAAAATGCCGGCACGCTCCACGACAGGCGTTGCCGCCCATGCAGGGAACGCCCGATGCGCATGATCCAGCGCCAGTTCAATATCCGCGCTGCCGGAGCGAGGGACTTCGCAGACGGGTTGTCCTGTAACCGGCGTCGTATCCGTAAAATACCGTCCCTCCTTCGGCGGCACCCATTCGCCACCGATAAAATTTTCATAACGGGGTTTGAAACTGACTACTGCATCGGGATCGCATGGTTGTGCATAAATCATTACAACCTCTCCATCACGGTTTTGCTCATGACTGTTCACACAGCCCCTGATAAACCCTCCTATTGATAGTCGAAATTCCGGTTGCTGCCATTTACGGCAATGTCTGGAGATACGACTAGACTCCAGAGCCTGTTGGCATGATCGATAGTCCCATTAATGACATGAATACCCTACAGCGACACCGCCCTGTCTTTATCATCTGCAGCGGCGCCATCGCAGAATGGCTGGAATTTTCCGCTTACCTGTATCTGGCACCGCGCCTGTCACAGCTGTTCTTTCCGGAGCAATCGCCGTCAGCCGCCATGGTGTCGGTATTTGGTCTGTTTGCCATTGCCTATGTGATACGCCCCCTGGGCGGCTTTCTTTTTGGGTATCTGGGGGACCGTTATGGCCGCCGCCTGACGCTGACCCTGTCCGTCCTGATCATGGCCCTCGCCACAACAGGCATTGGCCTGCTGCCCACCTGGCACAGTATCGGATTGCTGGCACCAGTGCTGTTGCTGCTCTGTCGGGTGTTACAAGGTGTCGCGATTGCCGGAGAATTCACCAATGCGGCGGTTTTCATGATTGAGCAGGGACGCGGCAATCCGTGTCTGGCGGGCTCCTGGGCTAACTGGGGGGCAAACCTGGGCGTCGCTTTTGGAGCTCTGATCGCCGCCCTGGTCAGCCTGCCCATCATGTCGGACTGGGCCTGGCGTATTCCCTTCCTTCTCAGCTGTTTGACCAGCCTGCTCGCACTCGTGATCAGGCGACACTTACAGGAATCACCGGTATTTGATGCGGCAAAAGCCCAGTCTCTCACACCGGCGGCAGTGCTCCGTGAACTGATCAGTCAACATAAGCGCAGCAGTCTGGCCGTTATCCTGGTGAGTGCCTGTGCCGGCGTCACCCTGTATGTCGGCAACATGTTCTGGTGTAGTTATGTGGCCAATCAAGGCTACTTCAGCACCAGCCAGGCGAATGTGATTGCGTCAGTGGATATGGGAATTGAATTCATCGCACTGCCGTTGATGGCAATACTGGCTTATCGTATCGGATCCGAAAAGTCATGGCGGCAGGTTTACTGATAACAGCGGTTGGCGCGGGATTGAATTTTTACCTGGCAGAACAAGGGAGCGTAATGACCAGCATGCTCACAATGACGGTGTTCGCTCTCGGCATCGCCACATTTGAAGCGCCCATGTTCAAGTTTCTGTTTGATTTTTTCCCGGCACGGATTCGTTGCACCGGTATTGCGCTGGCCTGGGGCGTTGGAGGACTGTTTTCCAGCGTTTCCCCTGTCCTCGCGCAGCGGATCAGCGACCACCATGGATGGCTGGGGGGCGTCTTATGTATATTACTGGTTTGCACCTGTGCACTGTTTGCGCTATCGATTCAGGCAAGGTTGCCTAAAACGCAGAGCGCCATGGCAATCGATATTGCATCACCCTGAAAATCAGCTATATCACACCTGCAACCTCCCACAGCACATACCATCATGACGGATTTTCACGTGACTAAGCATCACCCTCGCCTTGGCGTTGAGGTCTGTAAGGGTAACAACCTCAATCATCTCAACGATGATCAGCGCAGGGAACTGAGAAACGCCCTCTGGCAGCATGGTGTGATTGTTGTCCGGAATCAGCACCTGACAGCCAATGAGCTGGAGTGCTTTGCGCGAGCGACATTCGGGAATCAAATTCTGGGGGGATCTGTCAATCACCGTCTGCCACAGACACTTCAAAACGAACATGTTGCAGTACTGGGCAACCCGGAAGGCCCGGTGGAAAAACCTGTTGAGCATGTCGCCTGCCAATGGCACCACGACAAGGATGCATTGCCCCGGATGGATGGGCTGCCGATGAATGCGCTGTATGTAGTCATGCTTCACGTCCATGATGTTCCGTACAAAGGGCTGGACGGACATCCCCACACCACGGAGTTTCTTGATCAACTGGAAGCCTGGCGCAAACTCAGCCCCGAGCGCAAAGCGGAGCTGGAACCGATTCATTTACTCCACCAACCACCGGTTTTCAATCCATCCAGTAAACCATTACCCACCAAGTCGCATCCCTTGGTGAGCGAGCATGAACTGATTGCCCGTAAAGGACTCTACATGGGGTCTGATACCGCAATTCCCACCGGCATGGAAAATGACCCCGTTGCAGCCCGTACGTTCTGGTATGCCCTGCTCGATGAAATTCTGGCGCTCTGTCAGGTATACAGCCACCGGTGGCAAACGGGCGATGTCGTGTTATGGGATAATTCCCAGGTAATGCACTGCGGAAAACCCTACGATGCCATGCACTGTCGCCGCACAGGCCTCAGGCTCGGGGTTATTGCCCGTGAGGAAGCCAGTCTTCGTAACGACGCCGTAGCACAACAACACACCTGACCCAAACCGAAACAACCACACAGCACGGCATGACAATCATGAAAACAACCCTGCTGTAATGCCTATTTCATCCAGACAATGCACGCATTCTGTCATGGGTTTTATGCTGTAATTATGGATTGACACACGTCGTGTGATAATTTCTTATCGCGCGTCTTTTTTTATTGCCAGTTTTTCATGCTGGCATCCTGATTGAATGAACAACCGTTACCTCGGCTGGCAGAAGGTTTACATCACGTGACGACACGGATCTGGCTTTGCCCGGAATGCGACCTGGCAATGACACCACCCAGGCTGGCCGCCGGTACCCGGGCGCAATGTCCACGCTGTAACCACATACTGGCCGATGCCAAGCATGGCTCACTCAGCCAACTCATGGCGCTGATCGTTACCGGGCTGCTGTTTTATATTCCGGCCAATACGTTTCCGATTCTCAGCCTGTCCCTGATGGGCGATGAACAACACAATACGGTGCTTGCCGGCGTCCGCGCCCTGTATGAAGAAGGCTACCTGTTTGTGGCATTTGTCGTCTTTCTGTGCGCCATGCTCATTCCATTGATTCGGCTCGCGGCCCTGTTTTTCATCATCATGGCGATCAAACTGCGAAAACAGCTGATGATGGCCCGTACCCTGTTCCGTCTCTATCATCGCCTGGGCGAGTGGGGAATGCTGGAGATTTATCTCCTGGGTATTCTGGTGGCTATCGTCAAACTGGTGGACATTGCCAGTGTGCATCCCGGAATGGGTATGGTGTGTTTTATTGGCTTGATGCTGTCAGAGATTGGCATATCGATCCTGCTGAATGAGCACCATATCTGGGGACTACTGGAGGATCAGCAATGACCACCGGCAAGCGCCTTGGCCTGCAGCAGTGTCTCGACTGCCATGAGGTTTGTCATAGTGATCTGCATCACTGCCCCCGCTGTGGTGCCACGGTGTCTATCAGACGCCGTAACAGTATCCAGCGTACCTGGGCCCTGCTAATCACCGCAGCGATCCTGTTTATTCCCGCCAACCTGCTGCCTATCATGACGGTCAGCCAGTTCGGCAAAGGCACACCGGATACCATTATGTCAGGCGTCATCGAACTGATGCGTCATGACATGGTGCCTATTGCCCTGCTGGTTTTCACCGCCAGCATCCTGGTCCCTCTGTTCAAACTGATCGGTATGGTGATCCTGTTGCTTGCCGTACGGAAAGGGAAACCGGCTCAGATCCGTCGGCATATTCAGCTCTATCGTTTTATTGAGTGGATCGGGCGTTGGTCCATGCTGGATATTTTCATGATCTCGATTCTGGTAGCACTGGTCAGCTTTGGCCGTCTCGGCACCATCGAGGCCGGCCCTGGCGCCGTGGCCTTTTCCAGTGTGGTGGTACTGACCATGCTGGCGGCCATCAGTTTTGACCCACGTCTGCTGTGGGATGCCATTGAACCACCGGCCCGTAGTAAACTGCCAGCAGCGGCAGTCAGTACAACCGACGACAAATAACGTTCATTCACGGAAAACACATCGTATGACTGATATCGACAAGCCCATACTGCAGGAGCCGGATATCATTACCCCGAAGCGTCGGCTATCCACCATATGGCTGTTGCCGCTGATTGCCCTGATGATCGGCCTGTGGCTGGCATGGCGTGCCTTTATGGAGGGTGGCGTTATTATCACTGTCCAGTTTCCTGATGCAGAGGGTCTTGAGTCCGGCAAGACACAGGTCGTCTATAACGGGCTGGCTGTCGGTAAGGTCAAGGATCTTGTCCTGATGCCTGACCTGAAAGGCGTTAACGTCCATATCGAGATGAGTCGGCAAATGATGCCCTATCTCACCACAACTGCCGAGTTCTGGATGGTTAAGCCAACTGTATCGATGGCAGGCATCAGTGGGCTGGATACCCTTTTCTCCGGCAACTACATCGGCTTTTTACCGGGTAAAAGCACAGAAAAAAGCAAAAAGGTTTACGTCGCTGAAGAGGAACCACCCGCCATTCAGGATCCTGATGGCCTGCGCATTACCTTGCGTACCAGTAGCCTGAACTCCGTGACCCAGGGCAGCCCGGTTTACTACCGTCGTTTACAGGTTGGCGAAGTGATCGGTTACAACCTGAGCGCCGATAACCAGCATGTCGATATTCAGGTATTTGTCCGACCGGCCTATGCCCATCTGGTTCGAATGAATACCCGCTTCTGGAATGCCGGCGGGGTTGAAGTGTCCGGCGGACTTTCAAGTCTCAAGGTAAGAACCCAATCGGTACTCAGCATTATCAAGGGCGGTATTGCCTTCAGCACCCCTGACCATGAGCCTGAACAACCACCGAGTCATAATGGTGCGCTGTTTACCCTCTACGATGACTACGACAATGCCCGTACCGGCATTCCGGTTGAAATCACCTTCCCCACCGGTGTTCACCTTGAGGAAGGAAGCACCAAGGTGATGTTCATGGGTTTTGAAATCGGCAGGGTGGAATCTGTCGATATTTCCGATAACCTGAGCCAGATTACCGCACGCGTATACATGGATCCTCGCGCTGAACCGGCACTGGTGGAAGGCACCCGGTTCTGGGTTGTGGAACCGCAACTGTCGATGGAAGGCGTATCAGGACTCGATGCCTTGCTCAGCGGCCCCTACATCAGCATGGACGTCAATCTCAAGGATGTGGAAGCCAACAAACAACGTCGTACATTCGTCGGGCTCGACAAACGTCCTCCGGTCAGCCCCAACGCACCCGGCCTGCACCTGACACTGGAAGCCCCTACCCTGGCGGGTGTCAGTGTAGGAAGCCCGGTTTTGTACCGTCAGATTCAGATCGGTTCCGTGCAGCAATATTCACTGGCATCCGATAACAGCAGCATCCGGATTAACGTTTTCATTCGTCCCGAGTTTGCTCACCTGGTCAATCAAGACAGCCGGTTCTGGAACCTGAGTGGCATTCACATCAAAGGCGACCTGTCCGGTTTGAGCATTAATACAGGCACACTGGCCACACTGATGAATGGTGGCATCGGATTGGCTACCCCCTCAGTGAAAGCGCCGGCTGTCAAAAACGGTCACAGTTTCACGCTTTACAACACCGAACAGGCAGCCATGGAAACGGGGCTCATGGTCCGCATCCGGTTTGATTCCGGCGAGGGTTTGAAAGCCGGTACGCCCTTGAAATTCCGGGGCATGGAAGTGGGTGAGGTGAAGCGGGTCAAACTGGATCATGACATCGCCGATCCCGATCATTCCACGATTATCGCGGACACCCTGATCTACAACGACAACCGCTGGCTGGCTCGTGAAGGCGCACGGTTCTGGCTGGTCAAACCTGAACTGGGGCTGGCCCGAACGGCCAATCTGGATACACTGATCAAAGGCCAGTACATTCAGGTAGACCCTGCTGATAAGGTCACACCGGAAAAAACGGCGTTCATTGCCCGTAACCGTCCTCCCGCACAAGGGAATGGCCTGACAGGCCTGAAGGTCAGACTGGTATCAGACCGTCTGGGCTCCATCGCCAAGGGCAATCCGGTGTATTATCGGGAGATTCAGGTGGGCGAAGTCTCCGGCTATCGTCTCGGTAATCCAGCCGATCATGTCATTATTTTCCTGACAATAGACGACCATTACGCTCCCTTGATCACACCGGATACACGGTTCTGGAATGCCAGTGGTATAGACGTTGACGTCGGTTTATTCAGTGGCGCAAAAATTCGTACCGAGTCACTGGAAAGTCTTCTCGCAGGTGGCATTGCCTTCGCGACACCAGCAGCGGCTACACCGGTTAAACCCGGTATGCGCTTCAAACTGTACGACAAGGCAGATCCAAAGTGGCTGGAATGGAAACCGGCTATCAAGCTGGCCAAACGCCGTAAACAGAAAGGGCAAGATACGTCTGTCCATGCCCAGGAAAGTGAATCTATCGACACGCCGGGCACGTGATCCCCTGCGATCAGGCGTCTGATGACGCCTGATCCAATAATTCCTCAATACTGGTTCCATTCACCAATCGTACAAACTGGTGCCCCCTTTCAGCATCCGTTTCAAATGCACCGCAGGCACGAATCAGACGCGAAAGATTACGAAACCGATAACCTGTTCCTCTGAGAGGGATACGTGCGTGCTGACCCAAACGGGAAAGGGAAATCCAACCATTACTGGGGTCTAACTGTTCACAGGCCTGCACCAGTTCACGCGTGACCGGCACAGGAATCGTATTACCTTCCTGCTCGAGCTCCATGGGCCCTAAACTGTCACCCGGTATAAATGAAAAGGTGTCACAGGCACGAACCAGCTCATTCTTGACCTTTCCCCGGTCAGCAAAGCCATGCACATAACCACCGGACTGACGAATCAACTGAATGGGCGTTAAAAAATCCCCATCATTAGTGACCACCAGAAAAATCCCGACTTTGCCACTGTGCAATAACTTAAATGCGTCGTACATCATCAGGAAGTCACTGCTACTGTTGCCAGATCGATAGCTGAATTGATGAATTGTCCGGATACCGTATTTCAGGGCGGGTTGCTCCCAACCTTTGGTATGCCCACGGGAAAAGTCTGCATAAGCGCGAAGAATCGGTTTTACGCCGTATTGCCTGGCCTGCTCAACAACCAGCGAGGTACTGCGGGGGGATATATTTTCCGCATCAAACAGAACGGCAACACCATCATTCTCTACAGGAACCCGGCGCTCCTTGCCTGTGGTTTTCATCGTGCTCTCCACTGCATGTTAACCATTTCAGACTGGCAAAGAACGGCGCCAGTTTCAATGTACAAATACGATGAATTCAGGAAAGTCCCGTTTCACGGTGAGGACAACAGATGTAAGAACCACTTTAAAACCTGAGCAGACAATGACAACCGATAAAGTACGTTTTTACCGCTTGTCATTGTCAACGTGGCGAGTATTTACTGATATATGCGCACCTTACGCGCCATCAAAGGTTAGCTTGAACTTCTGCAGGGTGAACCGTCCGTTGGTACACCAGATGTTGATGACCGTATCACCCGCCTCAAAATACTCACGGGCGTCATCGCTAGTAATGGCCTCGTACCGCGGGGAGAAAATGCTGTCAGAGGTTCTGGGCAAACGTGTACTGTAGAACGTCCGGTTATTCTCATCCTGTACATTAATGCTGGCACCGACATCATAGGTAGAAATAATGTACTCAGTCCGGTAATAACCACTTCTCGGAATCGTCACCTTATACGACGCATCGCCAATTTTTCCTTCATACAGGCTTTCACCGATAAAAAGCGCTTCATTGCCGCGCAGTTTGACATAGTCATTACTACTGACCACATCCGCACCCTGAATCAGAATTTCAGTATCATCCGGGTACTGATCATAGTCTCGCTGTGCTTTTGCTATGTGGTCTTCAAGCTGCTTTACAAAGCGACGAACCTCCTGCATCAAGGGCTCTGACGGTGAGTATTCCCTGGCTTTGAGATCCTCATAACGCCGCTTGACCAGATGTTTCAGGGTAAAACGGGCAGACTCGATACTGTCCCCAATTTCATCACGGGTCGTCGTATGCTCTTCCATATAGGCGATCGCACTGACCACCTCACGTCGAATCAGGTCACGCTGTGTTTCAAGGTATTCGTACCGTTCCTCCTCACGGTTGCCGACATAGCTCAGCAACATATAGTGGTAATCAAGATCACTTCCCTCAACACTGACATACAGAAGGCCCTGCTGGAGATCAATTTCCCTCGGCACAGAGACCTTGAGATGCTTCAGGCCGTCCTCTGGAGCCGGCGCTTCGGTACTGAAGATGATGCTTTTATCAAGCGCACTGCGAACCGTTAGCGCCGCCGCCGCTTCATGACTGAAAGCCAGCGTCAGTTCATACTGACCATTGCGGGGAACATACACCTGGTAATAGGCTTTTCCCTCACCACCAAACCGGATGCCCTGATTCGGTTTTTTATAGCCATGTTCATCGGTTTCAACAATAACCTGGCTGTTTTGAGCAAAATCGTTGTAGTAGTTATTGCCATAAACAAACATATGATCAGAACGCAGTAGCCATTCCGGATTACGCCAGAGTTTCAGCTGGTAATCCGGATCCATCGGGCTGATTTCAGACTTGCTGATGGGAATGGTGTTCTGCCACATCATTGGACCGTAATAGGCACGCTGATCATCCGTCATGCTTTCCCAGGTCTGATGCGTAAAACTGGTATTGAAGGATGTCTTGGGCCAAAGGGGATCAATGACATTCAGCAATACCCAGCTGTTGGATACCGCACAGTTTGGCGCACGGTTATTCCAGGTACAGCGAGTCTTGTGACTTCCCGGCTCCCGAGCGTAGCTGTAGGGATGCTGTTTTTGATAATTGATATAGCTGCGACCTTTGGCCTTGGTGAGGCAAGCACCAAACTGATCATTCGCCATTCTTGCAGGCAGATGTAATTTATCGACCAGTGTTTCGTCATTTGCCGTGTAAAACTCAATGATCATATTTTGCGACGTTGGTTTTGAACTTAGCCTTAATACCTCCAGGTTTTTCAACATAAATTCAGAGGCTTCGTCCGCCGCAAATTCAGGATACATTTTCACCCGGAATAAAGGTGCATCCGTGGTAGAAACCGGGTTAGGAGATAACCTATCCTTGGTAGAATAAGGATCATAGGCAATGATTTCAAAAGCTCCCTTACCAAACGTCACTGGAAGCATATTACTGTATTCAGTCACATTGTTATGTTCGATATCATACTCTTCAAGAATCGGCCCCAGAAAACTGTATATTTTTTCAAGTACCGTTTTCAGACCTGATGCAATCGAAATGGGTTTCGAGCTAAACGTAAAAGGAACTTTTGTTTGTATTGTTTCCCAAATTCCTTCAATGGTCTTTTCTGTAATTTCCTCAGCCGGGTGCTGCCAGGGCGTTATGTCGGCGGAATCCAAGTCGGGAGACAAACCTGTGATAATCTCTTCGTAGGTCTGCTGAGGGCTGACATAAGGCAGGTCAGCTCTGACGGCTGCAGAAAACACCATTATTAAACTGTATACATAGAGCCATCGGAAAGAGAAACATCTCATCGCGAACCCTCCTGAAAAGGAGTACAGAGTTAAAAGAAGCAGCGATAATCGTGCGGGATTAAAGACTGTTCACACAATGTCTGATTTTCATGACCATAATCATAAGACAGTGTTTTTATAGTAAATTTATTGGCATGCCGTTATGACAATATTTTTTATCAATCCAACATTTCTTATATTTCTCGAACAACCATTTTAACGACTATGATTATTCGATAGCATTGGAGAAAGAGTATAAAAACACATTTCGATAAAAAATAATGAATAACGTAAAATTTGAACGTATTGATTTTGACAAACTCACTAAAACTTATAAGCGACAATATAATCACCTAAAAGTGTCTGCCGCATTAGCCAACTATGGTTTCTTCAGTCAAGGACTGCTGGCTGACAACGAACCTTTGGATTTTATTGCCAACCACTATAGCGGAACCCCCCAACTCTCCATTTTGCTGCAATCTCGCCTGACGCTTGCCTCACACCTTGAACATCAAAATCTGTCAATTGCCTTTTATGAGCGAGGCTACTGGTATGTTTATCCCCACGACGATGTACTGGCTTTTGCCTGCCAAACCTCCGCGATCACAAATACAACCTCTTGGCAGCAGAAAGGTATGTACACATTCCCTCAGCTCACGGATAAATATCGCCAATTCCTCAAGCCATGGCGGCTCTGAACCTATGAAGACTCGCAGAACGCTGTCATTTATGCTGATATAAATTGAGAAGACAAGCCGCCAGGAAGGCACTGATAAGGAGTGGGACACATGATGAAAACCTACCGGATGGAACTTTCCCTTGGTTCACTCTGCTCGCTTAGTTTCATCGTCGGCTTTGGCAGCGGGATTTTCCTGGGACTTCTCGGGGTATTCACCTCCAAGGCAGTGGCCAATCCTGCGGCCTGGTTGGTTGTCATGTTTTTCACACCATTCCTCAGTGGTATTGGCGGGGTAATGTCCGCACTGATCGCCTATCCCTTTTACAACTGGTACTGCAACCGGGTCAAAGGGCAGGTGGTAACAGGGAAATTTCTCGAAGTGGAGGAGAATGAACTCGATAACATGGAATGAATACAGTCACATCCTATCAGTCTATGATTTTCAGCGCCCAAAAAGTGTTATAACATAACAGTTCCATTTCCCAGCAGATCAATCGCGTTCGATGTACGTATCAGGCACGATCACGCCCAGTTCCAGGCACACCGCCATCATCATGATGCTCGTGGGTATACTTCTGTGCTGGTCTGTTCTGGGTAATGCCCACGCACACGATGGCGACCTTGTGCCTGAATGGCATACGGACTGCAGCCTCTGTCATCATGCATCAGCTCCCTCGCTACTTAACTGTTCGAGCGCGCCGCAGCATGTCTTCACCTACATCGTCATTCATCAGCCTGAAATACGTCGACTCGCTGAACAACCTAAAACTCTGCGCCGTATTCGAGCACCTCCTGTCGTTCTTGAGTGAAACAATCATCACATAACTGACACAATTTCACTTCAGTATGCGCATCAGATAACCGCGCGACTGTACGACAGGAAAGTACCATGAATCAGCGAACGATTTGCCGCAGCCTGGCTGTCATTTTCTTTATGTCAACGCCTGTAATGGCCGAAACATCACGTCACCATGCAGCTCACGTGCATGGTGCCGGACAACTGAACCTGGCGGTGGAAGGCAAACTGCTGCATATTGAAATGACTATCCCCGGACACGACATTGTCGGCTTCGAAAGCATTACCAGTCCGGAGCGTGAGCAACAGGTTGATCAGGCTATTGAACGCCTGCAACAAGCTTCCATGTGGCATCTGCCAACCTCCGCCCAATGCACGCTGCTCAGTACCAAGGCAGGCCATAGTGCTGAATCGCATCACGACGATGATCATGGTCACCACCATGACCATGGCAGCCATCTGGACTTCACCGTCAGCCAGGTCTTTGAGTGCAACAACCCGAAAGCCCTGACCGAGATCGAAGCCCGGTTATTTGAACGCTTTGCCAACAGTGAATCGCTGAAAGTGCAGGCGCTGACCGATAAAGGTCAGATGTCGGCAACCCTCAAACGCGGCAAACCCGTGTTCCGGTTCTGAACCAATGGCAGTCTTACCAACGACACCGCCAGTCCAGCTGGATGATCTCCTGTTCAGCTGGCAACCCGTGCAGCCGGTGCTGGATATTCCGACATTGACCATCACACCAGGAGAAAAGGTCTTCCTTAAGGGTCCCAGCGGCAGTGGTAAAACCACGCTGCTGGGGCTGATTGGCGGCGTGCTGGTGCCTGAGCGGGGACATGTTTCCCTGCTCGGCACGCCGATCAACCAGCTCTCACCTGCGGCGAGGGATCGCTTCCGAGCCAACCATGTCGGCTTCATCTTCCAGATGTTCAACCTGATTCCCTATCTGTCTGTACTGGAAAATGTGCTGCTGCCCCTCGGTTTTTCGCCGGAACGCAGACAAAAACTGGCCGCAGCAGGTCAATCCGGTAACGAAGAAGCTGTACGGCTGCTGGCACAGCTGGGGCTGTCTGACCCGGCATTACTGGCTCGTCCGGTCACTGCACTTAGTATCGGACAGCAACAACGGGTCGCCGCCGCACGCGCGCTGATTGGTCGTCCGGAAATCCTGATTGCCGATGAACCAACGTCGGCACTGGATTCCGATACCCGGGAAGCGTTCATCCGCTTGCTGTTCAAGGAGTGTGAAGCGGCCGGCAGCACCCTGCTGTTTGTCAGCCACGACGCCGGACTGGAACACTTGTTCGATCGCAGCCTGTCACTGGCAGAGCTCAACCACGCGGCCGTGACAGAGGCTGCCGCCATGCAGGAGGACGCCGTATGTCACTGCTGAAGCTTGCCTGTCGCAGTATTCTCAACCGTCGTATCACCGCACTACTGACCGTGGTTTCCATTGCCATCAGTGTTGCTTTGCTGCTGGGTGTCGAACGCATACGGGTTGAAGCCAAGAACAGCTTCACCAACACCATATCCGGTACCGACCTGATCGTGGGTGCCCGCAGCAGCGGCATTAACCTGCTACTGTATTCGGTGTTCCATATTGGCGATGCGACCAACAATATCTCCCGGGAAACCTGGGAGGACATCGCCAGCGATCCAACCGTTGACTGGACGATTCCAGTGTCACTGGGTGACTCTCATCGCGGTTACCGGGTCGTGGGTACCAATACTGCGATGTTCGAGCATTTTCGCCATGCCGGTGATCAGCCGCTTGTCTTTGCCAACGGCAAGGCCTTTTCCGATCTTTACGACGCTGTCATAGGGGCCGATGTCGCCACCGAGCTGGGTTATACGACAGGACAGAGCATCACGCTTGCCCATGGCGTTGAAATGGTCAGCCTTCAGAGCCATGACGATAAACCTTTCCGGATTAGCGGTATCCTGCAACGAACCGGTACCCCGATGGATCGTGCCATTCTGATTTCACTGCAGGGAATAGAAGCGCTGCATGTGGACTGGCACAATGGCGCTCCGCCCATTCCTGGCCTGACCGTATCGGCAGACAAGGCGCGCAACCTGTCGCTGGAGCCTGAAGCGATCACCGCCTTTTATGTGGGTTTGAAATCCCGGATGGCCACCTTCCGGCTTCAACGGCTGATCAATGAGTATCCACAGGAAGCCCTGCTGGCGGTGCTGCCGGGAGTCGCCCTTCAACAGCTCTGGCAACTGGTTGGCGTCGCGGAAAAGGCGCTACTCGGTGTTGCCGCTTTGGTCGTATTGGCCGGGCTGACCGGCATGCTGACTGCTATATTAACGTCCCTGAATGAACGACGACGGGAGATGGCTATCCTGCGTTCTGTCGGCGCCCGCCCCGGCCATATTTTTTTCCTGTTGATGTTCGAGTCGCTGTTCTATGCACTGGCCGGCTGTCTACTCGGCAACCTGTTGCTGTACGGGCTTCTGTTCGTTGCCCAGCCTCTGGCCCAGGGCTGGCTGGGACTGCATCTCACCATCAGCCTGCCAGGACTGTTCGAGCTGGGGCTGATGATAGCGATCATCACAGCGGCACTGTTACTAGGCTTGTTCCCGGCACTGCGTGCTTACCGGAACTCCCTGGCTGATGGTCTGACGATCCGGGTATAAAAAAGGAAAATAACGATGCCACACACCCTGATACCCTTACGCCAACTCAAAAAAGCCTGTCTGATGGTCAGTTTGCTGTGTCTGTCGCCAGCTTTGCTGGCCGCCACAGAGAAAGAGCCGGCGAAGACGCAGGAAACTGTCCGGAAAGTGATCTGGAATGATCTGATGCCGCCATTTGATGAAAAGATTCTCGAACGCTATGAGCGCGACGAGATTCCATTCGGCGAAATGCAGATCTACATGACAGAACATGGCAGCAAGGTGGTTGATAAGCTCAATAATGTTTATGCCAAAGTGCCGGGCTACCTGGTGCCTCTGAACATGAATAAAAAGCAGATGGCGACTGAGTTCCTGCTGGTTCCCACCATGGGTGCCTGCATCCATGTGCCGCCACCGCCGCCTAACCAGATTGTCTATGTGACGTTTCCGGAAGGCCTCAAATATCAGGAAACCGCTTATACCCCCTATTGGGTATACGGAAAGCTGAAAACGGAGAAGAAAACCTCGGAATACAGTGATGCCATGTATTCGATGAAAGCTGACAGGATGGATGAATATCAGTAAAAGACGCTCTGCCTGAGCATGACGGGGGAGCCATTAGTCTCCCCCTATTGATTGGTATTCAGGTTGAATAGCAGGTAATTGTCGTTTAGATATCCGATTCCCACTGTACCTGATCATTACGCATCTCCGACACTTTGTCGGTGTAACGCTTATCCAGCACCTGACGTTTGATTTTCAACGTCGGCGTCAGTACATCATTTTCCACCGTCCAGGGTTCCTGCACCACCAGAATACCACCGAGGGTCGCATGACTTTCCATTTGCGCACTGACCGCCCTGCAGGTTTCCTGAAGGGATTGTGTCACCTGTTCCTTCGGCATACCGGAAGCGCCTTCCGACAACTGCACCAGCGCGACCGGATAAGGCAGGCCGGAGCCAATCACGCAGACCAGTTCAATGAGCGGGTTTTGCACCAGTTTACGCTCCAGGGGAACCGGGGTGACGTACTTACCCTTGGCGGTTTTAAAGGTATCCTTCACCCGCCCGATGATGGTGACATAGTTATCCGCATCTATTTCAGCCTGATCGCCTGTACGGAAAAAACCGTCATCGGTAAAGGTTGCCGCAGTCGCTTCCGGATCCTGATAATACGCCTTAAACAATCCCGGGCTTTTAAACAGCAGTTCCTGATTCTCACCAACCTTGACTTCGCAGTCGATGCCGGGTCGACCAACAGTGCCCACCTTGTCAGACCGGAAAGGGTAATTCAGCGTGGCATAGGCGCCGTTCTCCGTCATGCCCCAGGCTTCCGTGATCGGCATACCCACTTGCTCATACCAGCGCAGTAATACCGGTGAGACAGGGGCTGAACCACAACCCAGTATCCGTGCATCCTGAAGTCCGAGACCCGCACGAATTTTGCCCGCTACGATTTTCCCGATGAAGGGCAATCGCAGGAGCAGGTTTAGCTTGTTATGCCCGATTTTATCGATGATATTTTTCTGGAACAGCGTCCACAGACGAGGTACGGAAATAAACAAGGTAGGACTGGCTGCCTGTACATCCTCAATGAAGGTATCCAAGCTTTCAGCAAAATAGACAACCAGTCCACTGTACAGGCTGGCGCCTTCGATATACACCCGCTCAGTGATATGAGCCAGCGGCAGGTAGGAGATCACCCGGTCATCGGTGCCAGCCTGCAGATCCTGGGCAACCGCCTGTGCCGCCCAGCTGTAGCTGCGGTAAGTCAGCACCGCCCCCTTGGGATTTCCCGTCGAACCGGAGGTATAGATAATACTCATCACATCATCGGGTTCCGGATAGCTCGGTTCAAGGGGCGGCGCCATTTCCATCAACTGTTGCCAGTGATATTGGGCCGGCATTGTTTCGTAGGGCATGCCAAGGCGTACCAGATCTCCCGGCACGCCGGCTTCCTGCGCCGGCCAGTCATCCAGCTTGCCTACAAAGATCGCCTTGGCCCCACTGTGCTTAAGCACATAGCGAATCGTATCCGCATTAGCCGTGGGATAGATAGGCACACTGATATAACCACCCGACATCAGCGCCAGGTCAGTAATAAACCACTCGGCACAATTTTTTGACAACACCGCAATGCGATCACCGGGACAAAAACCGAGTTGACGTAGGCTACCCGCCAGCAGGCGGGTCATCTTGCTGACCGCCTCCCAGCTGAAATCACACAACTCCCGATTAACGGGCTGTCGCAGGAAAACCCGTTTCCCCTGCTGCTTTGCCTGTTCTTCCAGCATTTGCACAGGGGTTTTCTGCGCTATCGGCATTGAGCGTCTCCATGTCGTCACGTTGCTGATGTGATCAGTTTACTATCCATTGAATATGACAATACCCGAGTCTTACCCAGAGAAAAAACCGGATGCATGCAAAATAGCAGGAGATGTTCAAAAATGATCAATGATTCGGCGTCAATCTGCAGAAAAATGACACCTAGCCGGCTTTTGGTGGTTCACCTGCCGTAAGGCTTCCCTCCCTCTCACAGACCGAACTAACCTGAATATATGGGCAAACAACAGGAGCGTTGGGTCTGATATGGAGCATCCCCTGCCTGAACGCCGGTTTAGCAAGCATTCCCCCCTGTCAGAGGCTGACTGGCGGCAATTCTTTGAAGAGGGATACTGTACGATCCGTCATCTGCTGTCCGCCGATGAAGTGACGTTGGTCGAGGCGTCCCTCCATCATCTCATTGAGATCGCTGAACAACGCGCGGGCTTTATGGGGCGTCACTTCGATGGGTACTTCTATTACCGTGGCGCCCAGTTTGTCGTAGCCAATGATGCCTACGGACACCTTGAAAAGCTTTGTCGCGTATGTGGCTGCGGCAGTGCTGACCCCACACTGCTGCAAATGTCCCGACACCCAAAGCTGTTACAGGCATTCGCCGATATTTTGATGTCGGAGCAATTTGAACACCTGATCTGCCAGTTCCACCCCAAGTTGCCGGGTGACAATGTCATTTTCCCGCCACATCGCGATGTCGAACACCGCCTGAATGCCGACCCTAACTGGTCAGACATGAATCACTGGGGGAGTTATGTGGTAGCCGTGATCGCCATTGATCCAGCCGGTCCGGACAATGGTGGGCTAAGAGTAGTACCGGGTTCACACAGAAATGTTGGCCTGACGGGGTTACAACCTGCCAGAAGCCAGCCTGATCCTCAATGGTCAGAGCAAGCTGTCTGTCCTGAACTGGCGCCAGGCGATGTATTGCTGATGCATCCCTACCTGGTGCATTGGTCAGATGCCAATACCGGCAATCATCCTCGATTCAGCCTGTTAAGCGGGGTCAGTTCACCGGGCGCCAATCACAACAGTTACCCCGGTGAGTGCACCAACCGGATGCTCACCGCACCCGGTTTCTAACGGTCTTCATCGCGGCTCAACGCAGTTTTCGTACTTTGAAGGAACGTCCTTTGATTTTACCGGCTGCCAGATGTTTCAGCGCTCGGTTCGCTACCGCACGTTTGACCGCTACGTAAGCACAAAAATCGAAAATATCGATTTTACCGACCTCACTGCCTGCAATGCCGTCCTTACCCGTCAATGCCCCGAGGAGGTCACCTGGACGAACCTTGTTTTTTCGCCCCCCGTCGATGCAGAGCGTCACCATGGGCGCCTTGAAGACTATCGAACCGTCCACCTTCAATGTGTCGGTACGGTCTATGGTCAGGGGGTGCGGCTGATTGGCCTCGATAGCCAGCAGCTTATAGTGTTCTGACCCACTGAAGAGGCTCAATGCCAGACCAGTCTGGCCTGCACGCCCCGTCCGACCGATACGGTGGACATGCACCTCCGGATCACGTGACAGTTCCAGGTTGATCACCGCTTCCAGCTCCCTGATATCGAGCCCGCGGGCCGCCACATCCGTGGCGACCAGTACGGAACAGCTCCTGTTGGCAAAACGGACCAGCACCTGATCCCGGGCCCGCTGTTCCAGGTCACCGTGAAGCGCCTGCGCCTGAAACCCCCGCTGTTGAAGATCGTCCGCCACTTCCTGGCAAAGCCGCTTGGTATTGCAGAAAACCACTGTCGATGACGGTTGGTAGTGACTCAACAGCTTTGCCAGCACCGGCAAGCGCTGAGCATTCTCCACTTCATAGAAACGCTGTTCGATGTCCGCATCACTGTGGTGAGACTCCACCGTGATCGCTACCGGATTAGACTGGATTGAACCACTGATCCGTCGAATCCCATCGGAGTAAGTGGCGGAGAACAGCAGGGTCTGTCGATCCGAGGGGGCTTGTTCAATGATAGTGTTGATACTGTCCAGAAAGCCCATATCCAGCATCCTGTCAGCTTCATCAAGCACCAGCGTTTTTAACGATGACAGTGAGAGTGTGCCTTTACGCAGGTGTTCCATAATACGCCCGGGTGTCCCCACCACAATATGGGCACCATGTTCCAGCGACCCAATTTGCGGTCCAAGCGGCATTCCGCCACAGAGCGTTAGCACTTTGACGTTATGGGTAAACCGCGCCAGCCGGCGAATCTCTTTGCCGACCTGGTCCGCCAGCTCGCGGGTAGGACACAGTACCAGTGCCTGCACCTGGAAATGCCGGACATTGAGCCTGGCCAGCAGACCAATCCCGAATGCCGCCGTTTTGCCGCTGCCGGTCTTGGCTTGGGCGATGAGATCCTGCGGTTTCAGGATCACCGGCAGACTGGCCGCCTGAATAGGGGTCATCTCCCGGTAACCCAGGGTTTTGAGGTTTGCCAGCATCGCCGGCTTGAGTGGGAGTGAGGAAAAATCCGTCGTAGTCACAGGCACCTGGAGGGTCACGTCAAAAAACCTGCAATACTAGCACTAACTCTCCGGCCTGCAGACATCGGATAGACCGGCGAAAAACCGTACTTATACCGCTGTCACAAGACTGACATCACCAGGCATGTCAGATACACTGGAAAATCCTTTCTTTCCGGTGGATAACAACCAGACCACTGTATGGAATCCTTTTCCTGGTTCAGCCTGCTGGCTGGCGGCGCCTACCTGGCCCTGATCATCGGGTTTGCGCTAACGATCATGTTTCAACGGCGGCCGGTCGGTGTTTCCCTGGCATGGCTGGTGCTGCTGTTCGCCCTGCCATTAGCCGGAATCATCCTGTTCCTGATGTTTGGCACCCGTCGGCTCGGCACCAAGCGGGTCAAACGGGCGGAAGCGCTTTACCCGACCTATGAGCAGTGGTCACGCCACCTGAAAGAAGTGATTTGCCTGCAAGGTACCAACAGCTCTCATCGTCATAACCGGGTCTATAACCTGGCAGAACAGGCCATGAATATTCCGGCGCTGCCCGGCAACCACCTGACGCTTTACCATGACAGCGACAGCATCATTAATGGCTTGCTGGCCGATATCCATAACGCCGAATCCAGTATTTACCTTGAATTTTACATCTGGGAATCCGGGGGGCGTATCGACGAGATTGAAGCTGCCCTGCTGGCGGCACAAACCCGTGGTGTACATTGTCTGGTATTGCTGGATGCAGTCGGGAGCAGCAGCTTCCTCAAGAGCCAGGCCGCCAAACGCCTGAAAAAATCGGGTATCCGACTGTCCGAGGCCATGCCGGTGGGACCGTTCAGAATGCTGTTTGAACGGATGGATATCCGCAACCATCGGAAAATTGCTGTTATCGACGATACCGTTGCCTGGAGCGGCAGTTTCAACCTGATGGATCCCCGCCTGTTCAAGCAGAATGCCGGGGTTGGCCAGTGGGTGGATGCCATGACACGCATCGAAGGGCCTTCTGCCCATGTCCTGGCATCCATCATCCTGTGGGACTGGGAACTGGAAACCGGTGACGGCCTCAGCGTTTTTCGGAGCGCCTACCAGCCACCTCAGTCCATTGCGATGAACCTGCACCGGGCAGACATGCACGTTTTACCTTCGGGTCCGGGCATTGACCGTACCCTGCTCCACCAGGTGCTACTGGCAGCAATATATGAAAGCAGTGAAGAGCTGGTGATCACAACCCCCTACTTCATTCCCGATGACGCCTTGCTGACCGCACTGGTGTCAGCCGCGATTCGTGGTGTAAAGGTCAAACTGATCGTACCTGAGCGAAACGACTCACGCCTGGTGCATTATGCCAGTCGCTATTACTACGAGGAGTTACTGGAAGCGGGGGTCGAAATCCAGCAGTTCAACGCCGGCCTGCTGCACACCAAGTGCGTACTGGTAGATCGCTCTACCGTGTTGTTCGGCACGGTTAACCTGGATATGCGCAGTGTCTGGCTCAACTTCGAGGTCACCCTGATGGTTTATGACGATAATTTCGGCCAGGAAATGGGTAGGCTGACCGACAACTATATCCGTCAATCCGACCGGGTCTTTCTGGATACATGGAACCGGCGTGGATTCCCCAAACGACTCGCCGAAGGCGTCTTCCACCTGATGAGTCCCCTGCTGTAACCCGCTTTATCCGTCATCGTTCTCATCCACCGATTCGCTGATATACCAGATTAACAATGGCACCACAGGCACCATCAGCAGGGTGGCAAAGCGCCATAAATCATCAAACTGGTCATAAACGCCAATTTGATAACCCCATGTCACCAGCGCCAGCATAAACAGGCCAAACAGTCCGCCAATGATCAGTACTGATAAGAAAAGGGTTATCAATAATTTTTTCATGGTTACCCAACCCGTCGCAGTCACCTCTCTTTTTAGTGAAGCCGACAGAGGGATAAAGGAAAGTCCGGGTAGCTATTGAGATCTGGATTCCATAAAAAAGGCTCCTTCAAGGAGCCTTTCTGGGCTTACAGGACATTCTTCCGGATGTCGGGATCCTTGCGATCAAGGTAGTGAATGGACTGAATCCGGCGAATGGTGCGGGATTTACCCCTAATCAACAACGTTTCCGTTGTCGCCACATTGCCTTTGCGATGGATACCGGCTAACAGGTCACCTTTAGTGATACCGGTGGCGGAAAAAATAATATTATCGGAGCTGACCAGTCGCTCCAGCGGCAAGACCACCCCGGGTTCAATGCCCATTTCATGACAGCGGCTGATTTCCAGTTCGCCCGCCGCGCGGTTCTCCGGAGTATCCCCCTTGGCTTCATGGCGTGGTACCAAACGCCCCTGGAAATCTCCATCCAGCGCCCGGATGACGGCGGCAGAAACAACACCTTCCGGGGCACCACCAATGCAGTACATCACATCCACTTCGCTGTCAGGCATACAGGTCAGGATAGAGGCAGCCACATCACCATCGGGAATCGCAAACACTTTCACGCCCATTTGCTGCATGTCACGAATCACGTCATCGTGGCGCGGCTTGGCCAGTGTGATAACCGTCAATTCTTCGATAGATTTGTCCAGTGCGGCAGCCACATTACGCAGGTTTTCAGCCAGCGGTTTTTCCAGGCCAATCACACCACGGGCTCCCGGACCAACAGCCAGCTTTTCCATATACATGTCCGGCGCCTTGAGAAAACAGCCCTTTTCACCGACAGCCAGCACAGAGATAGCATTAGATTGCCCCATGGCCGTCATGCGGGTGCCTTCGATAGGATCAACGGCAATATCGACCGCATCCCCGACGCCTTGCCCTACACGCTCACCGATAAACAGCATCGGCGCGTCATCAATCTCACCTTCCCCGATGACGATCTCGCCATCAATCTGCACCTGGTTCAGCAGGGTGCGCATGGTCTCAACGGCAGCGCCATCCGCCGCATTCTTGTCACCACGCCCCAGCCACTTATACCCTGCCAGAGCGGCGGCTTCAGTCACCCGGGAAAATTCAATCGCCAGTTCGCGTTTCATGTCGCTGCTTTCCGTTTAACAGTTTGGCCGGCACTCTACAGGATAGGCACATCCGGGTGAAGCGCAGTATCAGCGCTTTTTCATTCTGTCAGGCGGCCTCATCTTCGGCTTTGAAGGCGTGATGTTGTGTTATCACTGCCACCATTATCGTTTTTCCATCGAATGATATGCCATCGCTGGCAAATACGGGTCATTAGAATCGCAAACGCCCCATTGCCGGTAACATTGATAGCTGTACCAAACGGATCAAAAATCATGTAAACCGCTGTAATCAGCCCCAGCATGTCATCAGAAAAACCCAGTAAAGACTGCAACAACGGCCCGGCAATCAGAATAACGCCTCCCGGCACGGCAACGACCGAAAACTTGGCCAGTGCAAAGTAAAAGGCAAATCCCATAAATACGGAAAATGGGGGTAACGCCATCCCGAAAGTGCGCATCGTTGCCAGTGTCAGTATGGTCAGGCCAATGGCACTGCCTACAGTATGGATGTTAATCGTTGTCGGGATAATACTGCGGATCAGGACAGGCTCATCGGTGTTTTTTTCCGAGCAGACTATCAACACCGACATGCTGGCAGCACTGGAAATAGTCCCCAACCCAGTCAGCGTCGCCGGAAAGACATTTTTGATATATTGCCAGCAACATCGCAACGAACCACTCCCGGCCAACAAAAATAAAACCAATAGCCATAGCAGCTGGGTGAAAATCACCAGAATGAACACTTTCCCATAAATTTGAAGAGCACTGTGCAATATGCCATCACTATGCAGTTTGAAGGCAAAGCCAAGTACAAAAAGAGGCAATATCGGAATAAATAACCGCTTTAAAAAGAAAAAAGACAGATCACTCATCCAGAACATCAGGGATTTCAGTCGGGTATGATGTCCAAGATTCAGTATTAAACCGACAACAAGCCCCATCACCAGTGCCTGACTGTTGGTCACTAGCGTAGGCAACGAGACATACAAAGCACTCGCCAGATGACTTTCACACTCTACTCCCCCCAGTGGCAGGGATAACATCGGTACAGTCCAAACCCCCACCATGTATCCCATACTGATCGCCGTCAGGTTCGACGTGAATACACAGACAACCAATACTAGGGTAAAGAACAGGGCACCACGCCCTATACGAACGATGCTGGCAGAAATAAAACTGAAAACAATAAAAGGCAATACAAGAATCAATAATTCTTTCAGTACAAGGCTGAATGTATAGGAAGCAACACGTAGCCCCGGCACTGCCCAGGATTCCAATAAAAAAGGCAGCATAAGCGCAAAAACGAGAGAAGCAGGCAACCTTGCTCTCTTTAACAATGCCCCCACAAGCATGTCCTCGAAACTACTAATCGGATAATAGTTCCGATTTAAAATAGCGCCATAACCCGCGGTAACTTATTCGTAATGGTGCTTTCGCCTTATGAGAATACACGGTTATCACTATCTAACCCTCCACGTAATCAGCATTCTGTGCATACACTGAAAAAGGTATTCACAGGCAAGTTAATGCTTTCGTCTCTGGGTTAAATAACGAGCATGACATTCCTTTTCAGGACTGGACAGAATATGCCAACGCAAACACAGGCGTGAAAACAGAATGGCAAATGCGCCATTAATGGTCACATTCACTGCCGTCGAAAAGGGGTCAAAGATGACGTACATCACAGTGACAAGCCCAAGCATCCCATCAGAAAAGCCCATTGTTGCCTGCAAAATAGGGCCTGCTATTAAAATAATACCTCCAGGAACATTCACTACCGTCAATTTTGCCAAGGCATAACACAACGAAAACAGAATAAAATCCGATGGCTTGGGTAATGGCATGCCAAACCGTCGCATCACATCAAAGACAAGAATACTCAACACCAATGCGCTACCCACATTATGCACATACAGTATGGCCGGTATCACCGCCCGAGCCAGCACCGGACAACGACCACACCGTTCCGTACAAACCATCAATACCGGCATGGAATAAAGACTGGAAGAGGTACCGATAGCACTGACAGCCGCCGGAAATAACTGCCACAGAAATAGCCTGGCTTTCCTCCATGAAAATCCTGCAGCCATCAAGAAATAGAGCCAAATGACGACCATTTGCAGCAGCATGATCAACCAGAACGTTGGACCAAGGATAAAGGGCACATCCTGCTGAACAAAATCTGCGTGCAGCTTGAACGAAAAACCAAGCACCAGAAATGGAAATAAAGGAATACAGATATAACGGAGAAAAAATGCGGAGACATCCTCTGCCAATAACACCAGATATCGCAGTGTTGGGGGACAGCGTATATTCAGAACAATCCCGGCAATAAATCCGACCACAAGCGCCTGCTTATGCGTCAGCAACACCGGCAGATGTATGCGCCACAAACCACACAACGTGCCCTCTTGCCCCGGCGCATTACCATCCCAAGGGTATTCAATGACCGGCATAAATAAAGTGCTGACAGCATATCCAAGCCACAAGGCCACCATGTTGGATATAACAACAGCCCCCATTAGCAAGATAAGGCATACCAGAGCCCGCCATCGAAGCAACATAATGCAGGCAGTGACAAAGCTCATCACCACGAACGGCAGGCAAAAAACCAGTACATCCTTAATCGCTATACTGATTGTATAAACCTGTGCCTGACAGTTGATAGTGATCCATTGTCCCAAACAGAAAGGTATCAGCAGCGCTATTACAACGCTCAATGGAAACTTCACATTCATCACAATGGATGGCAATGACATTCTGCATTACACCTCACGCACCGGTTTTCGACCAAGGGCGGTTCGGCGACATGTCAACATTGAAGTCTACTCCCCCTGACACAGTAAGGCCCAGTCTTCAGAATGATGGACTGGCGGGAAGACATCAGGCGTAAGCCATTCTTAAAACAGGAAGCCTGAGAACAGGACAGAGAACAGAATAGACGAGAATTCCGTCATACTGACTGGGATTTATCCATGTTCGCTACTGCATTGAGATACAATGCGACGGGGGGGGGGAGGAATCGAGTGGAGCCCTCTAGACAGAAACAGACATTAACAACAGAAACATCAATGACACACACCAAACCTTTTGCAGGACAGGAGGCCACCACTGTATCCAGCAATGACCATTCCCCTCAGGCCAGCAGTTATGGCGTCACCGCAACATCCTGCCCAACGGCAACTTCCGCCACGATTTTCCGCATACCAAAATGCTGGATACTGTAGGCTACACGATCATCAACGGACATTTTTACATTCCCCAAGGCTTCAATCTGCTGTAGACGCGGCAATAGACCAACCCCGTTCGCAATCTGTATAGCCAAGCCGGGTCTGGCGTTTAGCTCAAGGATCAGTGGACCATGATCCTTGTCCAGTACCATATCCACACCAAGGTAGCCCAATCCTGCCATATCATAACAGGCCGCTGCCAACTCAAGGTTGCGATGCCAGTGTGGAACGGACAACCCTGCGAAAGCATGCCCTGTATCCGGATGATGTGTCACGGGACGATCAAACTGAACGGCCCGCAATCCCTGCCCCGTGGCGATATCCAGCCCAACTCCGACAGCTCCCTGGTGAAGGTTGGCTTTGCCGTCTGACGCACGTGTCGCCAGTCGCAGCATGGCCATCACCGGAAACCCCTTGAATACGATCGTGCGAATATCCGGTACCCCTTCACAGCTGTAGTCATCGAACACATTATCCACACGGATTAATGCCTCGATCATGGCAACATCACTGTTGCCACCCAGACTGTACAGCCCCCCCAGAATATTCGACATGTGACGCTCAATATCATTGAACGTCAGACGCTCACCACTGGCCTTGACGTAATGCTCGCCATCCTTGCCGACAATCACAAGAATACCCTTGCCACCACTGCCTTTGGCCGGCTTGATCACAAAATCGCCCAACCGATCCAGCTCCGGTTTCAGCCGGACGATATCATGCTGTGTTGTCACCACGTCGATTAATCGCGGCACTGCCACCCCGGCCTTGATGGCCAGCGTTTTGCTTGACAGCTTGTTATCCACCAGCGGGAAACGGGAACGCGGGTTGTATCGACCGATATAGGCATGGTTACGCTGGTTCATCCCCAGTATGCCGAGTTCACGTAACGCCTTTCGCCGCTTGAGAAACGCTAGCACACCCATGGCTCAGTTCTCGATCAGGGGTTTGAAACGACGCAATTCGAGCAACCGGTAACCGGTGTACTGTCCCAGCAACAGGGTCACGCCCAGTACGACAAGCAGCAATTCCGGGAAGTTGAACGTCAGATGTTCAATAAACCGGTTGGTCATGGCGAAATAGCTGATAATCGCCACCAGCAGGCTGCCACCGCCACTGACCAAAACATCCCGAGGCCCCTGTTCCTCCCACAGAATGGACATCCGCTCGATGGTCCAGGCCAGGATGATCATCGGGAAGAAGGTGACCGACATCGCCTGCCGTATACCCATCTTGTAACTCAGGATGCTCATGCCGGCCATGATGCCCACCACCACGATCACCACAGCCGATATTCGCGCCACCAGCAGCAGGTTAAGTCGACTGAGAATAAAGCGTATCCACAGGCCTATCGAGACAATCGTGAGGAAAATCACCAGCCCTGGCAGCAGCTTGGTTTGCAGGAACGCCAACGCCATCAAAACTGGCATGAAGGTACCACTGGTCTTCAGGCCGACCAGAATACGCATCAACACAACAATCAACGTACCAATCGGTACCAGCAGGATATAGCGATAAGCATTCTGCTCTTCAATCGGAAGGCTGTAGAGGGAGAAATCCACCAGTGCGGCATGCTCCATTTTGCCTTCCCGGATCGCCATATCGCTGACCGGCACCGTACGGGAGATCACTGAGAAGTTGACCCGGGAATCATAACCACCAGTGACATCCAGCAGGGAAACCCCACCTCGCTGCCAGGGCAGGAAGTTATTCGGTACCCCCACATGGCCAGACTCCGGATCAATCATGATCCAGCCTTTGGTGGTCAGGACTTCCACCATTTCCACAAGTGGCTGCTTACGACGACCACTTTCCAAGTAAACGCCCCGTACCAGACGGACCGGCTTGTCCATCAGACGCAGCAACTGCATTAGCAGCACTGCCCGGGACTCACCATGCCGAACCGAATCCAGCAGGATTTTCACGTTAGGGTTGGCATCCGGTTGATTCAACTGCTGCACCAGCAGGCTGGCCATGCTTGTATCATTCGAGGAGTGCTGCTTGACATCTTTCAGCAAGCCGATTGCTGCAACACGGCTGGCGCCTTCAAGTTCCGGCAGATAAAGCTCCGGAGGCTCTGCTACCATATGGCCAGGGGCGGACTCATTCACATCGACATCGTTCTTTCGACCGTTGTCATGCACCTTGATTTTGTAATAAAGCACCTGCTTGCCGGATGCTTCACGACGGGTCCATTCCGCCCGCTCAATGCCGCCATCTTCCACTTTTCGGAAGCCATAGCCCGGCGAGGCAAAAAAGTCATTCACCACCGAAAAACGGGAATGCGGTTCCGGCATGGCCAAAGAAACCGTAACCGGCCCGTCCTCGGCTTTGAATTCAATCTGGGCTTCAACCTCCCAGACTTTGGTTCGCTCACCCGGAAATATCGGAAAGCCCAGCGACACATGTTTATACACTGCCGTGCCGAGACCGATAGCAATCAATATCAGCACGACAAGCCGCATCTGCATTTTATTACTCATGGCTGCTTACCATCGGCAATCTTCTTTTTGGACACCAGGTACTCATGACTGACATCCACAATGGCCATATCGGTCAGGATATTGCGCCCCACAAGCACCGGGAATTCAAACTGGCTGCGATCCGTCAGGGTAAATTCAGCCATCTGCTCAATCTTGCCAATGCGCACCTTGAGCCTGACCACCGGCCGCTGCTGTGACTCCTTGCCATGCCGCTTGATCATCACATTACGAACCACCTGACGTTCTACCACCAGACTGTCTTTATCCTTCTGTTCGCCGTTCAGGCGGAAGCTGACCCATTGTCGACCATCCCGCTCAAACAGGCGGATATCCGTTGCCCCCAGAGATGACGTTGTTGCACCAGTATCAATACGGGCTTCCATGCTCAAACCCAGGTTTTCAAACGTGGCTTGCTCAATGGCGCCGATGACAAGCTTGTTGCCAATTTCAACAGGCTTGTAAACAACCTCTGTACGGGTAATGACACGAGGATCGCACTTCGGTGCTTCCTGCTTTTTTTCCAGAACCTTTGCTGAAGGATGTTGCTGTTCACTGCTCGCAGTGGTACCGGTACTGTGGCTACCGGTTTGCAGCGCCTGGCAGCCACCAAGCAGGAAAACGGTTGAAAGGAAACAAACCAGCGCGCACCGGCTCAGACTGCGGGCAGACATAAATGATTTCCAGGATATCGACGGGATTCAAACCAACCTGAAGCATAGCCCAGGTCACCAATATAAGAATTTGGGGACAAGAGTCTACCAGAAAGCCCGCGTATCAAAACATCCACAAGGCATGCTTTTACTAAAATCTGACAGGTTAAATGCTTAATCTCACGGATATCGGGGGTCAAGCTGATTGAGGAAAAGCACTGATTGTGGGAATACCATATTATCAATACTAACCTCCTTGTTAGGGCAGCTAACGTTTTTCACCATGGCGCTTACTGAACAAGCGGTGCCTGTGTCTTAAATAGTCCGTGTACTCTTTATTTGACCCGCAACCGGAACGATAGTTCTGGATATTCCAGTGTCGGCTTCAGCAATCGGGTAATAGTGAGGAGCATCCTTATAGCGTCCTGACAGCACCCTCTCTAGAATGACCGAAATATTTCCAATATCTTCACTATCCATCACACACGACCTACGGATCATGAACAGGCATATCAGCAGCAACCTCAATCGCCTGGTGCATCGTGCCACCATGCTTGCTGCGCTTGTCTGTACCGGATGGCCCCAGCCTACCATCTATTAGCCAGCCTGCATTCGTTGCATAACGTCCGGAACCAAACGCCGGATACCCCATTTCCATAAACACGTTAATGCAGAGGTTCTTCTGAGCCTGCAGGTTGCTATTTCATGCAAAAAACCTTTTCTATGGTATGGCTTGAAGCCCGTGCCCTTTTACGTCTGGCGCTGCCTCTGGCAGCAGCTCAGCTGGTCATGTGCCTGGCCGGCCTGGTTGATACCCTGATGGCTGGTCATTACAGTGCGGCCGATCTCGCGGCAGTCGCCGTCGGCTTTACTGTCTGGATTCCAATCAATGTCTTTTTGGTCGGCCTACTGATGTGCATGACAGCGTTTGTCGCACACCTGGTCGGAGCCGGGCAGTTCAGTAAAATTCCTGATCTTATACACCAGGGATTTCGTCTGTCGCTACTCTTCGGTGTGCCAGGGCTGGTGTTGGTATACCTTAGCCCCCTACTGCTGACTTACACAGGCCTGAATCCCGAAACCCGGGAGATTGCCACCGCTTACCTGTACGCTGTTGCCTGGGGTATGCCCGGCGTTGCCCTTAATCAACTACTGCGAGGCTACCTGGAAGGACAGGCATACTCCCGTCCGGTCATGGTTATCCAGCTTCTCAGTCTGGTGCTGAACATTCCATTCAACTACGTCATGATTTACGGCAAGCTCGGTCTGCCTGCCTTGGGCGGTATCGGCTGCGGCTATGCTACGGCATTGATCATGTGGCTGGCGCCATTATTTATGCTGATATACATCATGTTGAACCCTCAACTGCAGCAGACCAGCCCTTTACGCCGTCTCGCACCACTGCACAGGGATACACTTTATTCGTTATTCAAGGTCGGCACGCCGGTCGGCTGCATGCTGCTTTTTCGGTCATGAATCAGATCCGTTGATTACGTATATATAACAGTCAACGATCATGGTTAGGCTATGCATTTTGGATTATGGCTGTT